>DOUW01000346.1 GCA_003520365.1 Massilia sp. | reverse complement strand
CCTCCAGCTCGGCCGCAAGCGCCGGGATCAGTTCGCGCGCCGCGCCGTGGCGCACGATCAGGCCGCCGCCGAGCCGGCGCAGTTCGGCATCGAGTTCGAGCAGGCTGGCGTGGATGAAGCGCAGGCGCCGATCGTCGCGCGGCAGGCCGGCCAGGATGGCGGTATCGAAGACAAAGGCGCAGTAAACCGCTCCCGATGCACGCAGGGCATGGTGCAGGGCGGCATGGTCGAAAACGCGCAGGTCGCGGCGGAACCAGACGAGAGACTTGCTTATCGGCATCATTGTGTGTTCAGTCAACACGGCGCGCCATTTTACTGGCTACCATGCTTCGGGTACGTCCCCTGTCAAGCGTCCGGTTGCGCGCGCAACCGCGCTAGCGGATGGCCCGATGTGCGTTTCAGTGTAAACTAACGAAAAGCCTAATGTTGTAGTCTGGATACTAGTGGTCAATCAGAGAGTGAGCCAAGAGAGAGTCAGCGTATGAAGAAGAGCAAAATCGGCAAAACTCTACCCATGGCCGGCCTGCCGCAGCAAGGCGAAATCCTTGGAAACATCGGTCCGGCGCCATCTGGGTTGAATTTAGCCAATCATTTCCTCATCGCCATGCCGTCCATGGAAGACCCGATCTTCGGCGGCGCGGTGGTCTACGTCTGCGAGCACAACGAAAAAGGCGTGCTCGGCGTGGTCATCAACAAGCCGACCGACATGACGATGGAGGTGCTGTTCGACCGCATCGACCTGAAACTGGCCGACGGCCTGCGCTCGGCGGTCGTGGACGAACCGATCATGTTCGGCGGCCCGGTCCAGGACGACCGCGGCTTCGTGCTGCACAGCCCGGGCGGACGCTATTCGTCGTCGCTCAACGTCACCGACGAAGTGGCGTTCACCACCTCGATCGACGTGCTCGAGGCGGTCGCCAGCGGCGCCGGTCCCTCGCGCATGCTGGTCTCCATCGGCTACGCCGGCTGGAGCCCCGGCCAGCTCGAGGAAGAAATCTTGCGCAACGGCTGGCTCACCGTGGGCGCCGACGCCCATGTGCTGTTCGACCTGCCGATCGAGGAGCGCTACAACGCTGCCATCAAACTGCTGGGCATCGACCCGATGATGCTCGCCACCGAGGCCGGCCATGCGTGACAATGGTTGACATCGTTTTCGGGTTCGACTTCGGCGTGAAGCGCATCGGCATCGCGATGGGCAACACGCTCACCGGGCAGGCGCAACCACTGACCATCATCGATGCCATCGACAACGCCACGCGCTTCAAGGCGATCGGCGAACTGATCGCGGAGTGGCGCCCGACGCGCCTCGTCGTCGGCGAGCCGCGCCATCCCGACGGCGCCGAGCACGACATGACCCTGCGCTCGCGCCGCTTCGCCAACCAGCTCAATGGCCGCTTCAACCTGCCCGTCGAGCTGGTCGACGAACGTTATTCCTCCGCCGTCATTCCTTCCAAACGCGGTGAGCGCATCGACGCCAAGGCGGCCGCCATTATTTTGCAACAGTACTTTGACGATCATGCCAACAACTAATCACGACTTCGATGCGGAGGCGCTGTACCGCGCCCTGCTCGAACAGGTACGCACGGGCCTTGCCGGCGTGCCGGACGCCGCCATCGTCGGCATCCATTCGGGCGGCGCCTGGCTGGCCGAACGCCTCGCTTCGGACCTCGACCTGAAGGCGCGCCTGGGCTTCATCGACGTCTCGTTCTACCGCGACGACTACGCGAAAAAGGGCCTGCACCCGGACGTGAAGCCGACCCACATCGGCTTCAACGTCGACGGCGCGACCATCGTGCTGGTCGACGACGTGCTGTTCACCGGACGCACCACGCGCGCCGCGATCAACGTCCTGTTCGACTACGGCCGTCCGGCCTGCATCAAGCTGGCCGCGCTGGCCGACCGCGGCGGACGCGAACTGCCGGTGGCGCCGGACTTCGTGGGCGTGCGCACCAGCCTGGCGCGCAACCAGTTGCTGTCGCTGGCACGCGATGCGGCCGGCCAACTCTCGCTTACCATCGAAGACGACAATGCCGATTCTGAACAATAACCCGCAACTGAACAAGAACGGCGAACTGCAGCACCTGCTGACCATCGAAGGCCTGCCGAAGTCGATCATCAACCACATCCTCGACACCGCGTCGAGCTTCGTCGGCATCTCCGACCGCGAAGTGAAGAAGGTGCCGCTGATGCGCGGCAAGAGCGTGTTCAACCTCTTCTTCGAAAACTCCACGCGCACCCGCACCACCTTCGAGATCGCCTCCAAGCGCCTGTCGGCCGACGTCATCAACCTGAACATCCAGGCCTCGTCGACCTCGAAGGGCGAGTCGCTGCTCGACACCATCGACAACCTGGCGGCCATGCACGCCGACATGTTCGTGGTGCGCCACGCGCAGTCGGGCGCGCCCTACCTGATCGCCCAGCACCTGGACAAGACCGGCCAGAAGGACATCCACGTCGTCAACGCCGGCGACGGGCGCCACGCGCACCCGACGCAAGGCCTGCTCGACATGTACACGATCCGGCACTACAAGCAGGACTTCAGCAACCTGCGCGTGGCCATCGTCGGCGACATCCTGCACAGCCGCGTGGCGCGTTCGGACATCCATGCGCTGACCACCCTCGGCGTGCCGGAAGTGCGCGCCATCGGCCCGCAGACCCTGCTGCCGGGCGGTCTGGATCACATGGGCGTGCGCGTCTTCAACAACATGGACGAGGGCCTGAAGGACGTCGACGTGATCATCATGCTGCGCCTGCAGAACGAGCGCATGTCGGGCGCGCTGCTGCCTTCGGCGCAGGAGTACTTCAAGAGCTACGGCCTGACGCCCGAGCGCCTGGCGCTGGCGAAGCCGGACGCGATCGTGATGCACCCGGGGCCGATGAACCGCGGCGTGGAAATCGACTCGGCGGTCGCCGACGGCAAGCAGGCAGTGATCCTGCCGCAGGTGACCTTCGGTATCGCGGTGCGCATGGCAGTGATGAGTATTTTGGCGGGAGGCCGGGTTTGAACTTCGCACGGATGAACTTACATATCAAGAACGGGCGCCTGATCGACCCGGCAAACGGCATCGATTCGGTCACCGACCTCTTCATCGCGGACGGCAAGGTCGCCGCCATCGGCAACGCGCCGGACGGCTTCACGGCCGACTCCACCATCGACGCCACCGGCCTCGTGGTCGCGCCGGGCCTGGTCGACCTGTCGGCGCGCCTGCGCGAGCCGGGCTACGAATACAAGGCCACGCTGGAGTCGGAAATGCAGGCGGCGATCCAGGGCGGCGTGACCACCCTGGTCTGCCCGCCGGACACCGACCCGGTGCTCGACGAGCCGGGCCTGGTTGAGATGCTCAAGCACCGCGCGCGCAACCTGAACCAGGCCAACGTGCACCCGCTGGGCGCGCTGACCATGGGCCTGAAAGGGCAGGCGCTGACCGAGATGGCCGAGCTGACCGAGGCCGGCTGCATCGGCTTTGCCCAGGCCGAGGTGCCGATCTTCGACACCAACGTGCTGCTGCGCGCGCTGCAGTACGCGAAGACCTTCGGCTACACGGTCTGGCTGCGCCCGCAGGATCCCCACATCGGCCGCGGCGGCGTGGCCCACAGCGGCCCGCTGGCGACGCGCCTGGGCCTGCCCGGCGTGCCGGTGATG
>DOUW01000356.1:8206-8628 GCA_003520365.1 Massilia sp. | reverse complement strand
GCCGTGCCGCCGACAACGGCTTGCCCGAAGCGCAGTTCGCCCTGCTCGAGCAAAGCTGGAAAGGCGGCCAGTGGCAGGACTACCTCGAGCGCGCGCTGCCGCTGGCGCGTGCGCTGGCCGAGGAGGGCCCCGGCAAGTCCACCCAGCGCCTGACGCCGGGCGAAGTGAGCCTGCTGTCGCGTGTTGCGCGCCTGCTCGAAGGCGGGACTGCCGGCGCCAGCGTCGATGCCGCCGAACTCCACGTTTTCTGGGAACTGGCCGCGGCCGAGAACGACCGTCATGCCCAGCTTGCCATGGGGCTGTGGTATGCGCGCATGCAGGTCGACGGGACCCGGGTGACGGGTGGCGCCGGTGCGGCGAACTTCAAGAAGGCGATCCGCTGGCTGCTGCTGGCGGGCGAACAAGGCCTGGCCGAGGCCTGG
>DOUW01000356.1:0-8155 GCA_003520365.1 Massilia sp. | reverse complement strand
GGCCCAGCGCTATCTCGAGCGAGCAGCGGAAATGGGCTACCGCGTGGCGCAGCTCGAGTGCGGCAACAATGCCTGGCGCGCCCGGCGCGAGAACGAAAACAACGACGTGCGCGCGGTCTACTGGCTACAGCAGGCGGCGGCAGGAGGCTGCCCCGATGCCGCCGCCGCGCTGCAGAAGATCGCGCCGCGGCTTGCCGACGCCCTGCATACCGAGACCGGCGCCCTGCTGGGCTGCGCGATCGACCTGTCGGCCCATCCGCTGCTGGCGGCCCGGCTGGAACTGGCGGCCCTGTTCGGGCTCAGCCGCGCGGAAGCCCTGCTGCTCGACGTGCACGCGGCCGACCAGGGTCACTGCCTGGTAATCGACATCCGCGCCAGCTACGGACGCAGCAAGCGGCGCCTGGTCATGATCGAAACCGCGCACGAGCGGCAAGCGCTCGACCGCATCGTGCAGTTGTTCGAGAACGTGGATTGTGGCCCGGGCGGGCCGGAAGGGAATTACCGCCAGCGCCTGTACCGCCTGCGCACCGCAGTGGCCGACATGGCCCAGGTCATCAAGCCGGGCAAGCCGCCGGTGCCGGGTCGTGGCGCTTCCTACGGGCTGGCCGCTTGACGTGACCCAGGCTGGCGGCGGGCGGATTACAGCTCGATTTCGCCTTCGAAGACAGTGACGGCCGGACCGCTCAGGTAGACCGGCTGGCCTTCGCCGGCCCAGGCAATCGACAATTCGCCGCCGCGCGCCGACCCCCGCACCGGCGAGTCGAGCAGGCCGCGTCGGATGCCCGCCACGACGGCGGCGCAGGCGCCGGTGCCGCAGGCCAGGGTCTCGCCGGCGCCGCGTTCGTACACGCGCAGTTTCACATGCTGGCGCTGCACCACCTGCATGAAGCCGGCATTCACGCGCTTCGGGAAGCGCGGGTGGTGTTCGATTTGCGGACCGAGTTCGGCCACCGGTGCCTTGTCGACATCGTCGACCGTCTGCACGGCGTGTGGATTGCCCATCGAGACCACGGACACGAATACGGTGTGTTCCGCGCCGCCCTGGCGCAGGGACAGCGGCCACAGCGTGTCGCGCCCCTCGGAGCGGCCTGCCAGCCCCTCCCTGTCGAACGGCACGGCGGCCGGTTCCAGCACCGGCGCACCCATGTCGACCGTCACGCTGCCGTCGTCTTCCAGGCGCGGCTCGATGATGCCGGCCATGGTCTGGACGCGGATACTGCGCTTAGCGGTCAAACCTTTCTCGCTGACGAAACGGACAAAAGCGCGCGAGCCGTTGCCGCACTGCTCGACCTCGCCGCCGTCGCTATTGAAGATGCGGTAGCGGAAGTCGCAACCGGGATCGAGCGGGCGCTCGACGACCAGGATCTGGTCGGCGCCGACGCCGAAGCGGCGGTCGCCCAGGCGGCGCCACTGCTCGGTGCCGAAGTCGATCTGCTGGTTGATGGCGTCGATCACGACGAAGTCGTTGCCCGCGCCGTGCATCTTGGTGAACTTGAGTTTCATTCTATATATCAGTCGTACAGGGAAGGCTCGCCCGGCGGACGGGTCTTGAAGCGTTTATGGGTCCAGAAGTATTCGGCCGGCGCTTCGCGCACGCGCTCTTCGATGAAGGCGTTCATGCGGCGCGTGGCCTCGGTCATGTCGGTGCCCGGGTAGTTTTCCCAGGCCGGGTAGAAGCGCACGCGCCAGCCCTGGTAGTTCGGCAGGAAGGTCGCCACCACCGGGATGACTTTCGCGCCCGTGGTGGCGGCGATGCGGCCCAGGGCCGTGAGTGTCGCGGCCGGCACGCCGAAGAAGGGCACGAATTCGGCGTCCTTCTCGCCGAAATCCATGTCCGGCAGCATGAAGTAGGGCAGGCCGTCGCGCAGCGCGCGCAGGATCGGCTTGATGCCTTCCTTGCGCGTCACCAGGCGCACCGGGCCATAGCGTTCGCGGCCATGGCGCAGCAGTTTGTCGAACGCTTCGTTCTTCTGCGGCACGTACATGCTGCACACCGGGATCACGCGCGCGGCGACGCCGGCCACGTCCAGGCACACGAAGTGCGGGCACAGCAGGATGGTGGGACCGGCTTCCATCTCGGCCTGCGGCACCGCCGGTTCCACCTTGATCAGGCTGCGCACGCGTTCTTCCGACGCCCACCACAAAATGGAGCGCTCGAAGATACTGCGCGAATAGCCCTGGAAGTGGCGATGGGCGATGGTGCGCCTTTCCTTTTCCGACAGCTCCGGCATGCACAGGCGCAGGTTGGTCAGGGCGATCTTGCGGCGCTTGCCGAGGATCAGGTATATCAGGCTGCCGACGGCTTCGCCAAAACGCCCGAGCACGGGCAGTGGCAGCCAGTGCAGCAGCCACATGAATGCGATGGCGATCCTCATGCGACGGCCTCGGCTTGCGGCGCGTCCACACCCTGTGGTTGCTTGTAGCGGTTATAGCTCCAGAAATACTGGGCCGGGCAACGGGAGATCAATTGTTCCATCGAGCGGTTGATGCTCGCCGCCTGTTCTGCCGGCGTGCCCGTCAAGTCGCCGTCGAAGGGCACGAAACGCACGACGTAGCCGCGGCCTTGCGGCAGGCGCTCGGCATAGACCAGCAGGATGTCGGCCTTGCCCAGCTGGGCCAGCTTGGCGGGCAGGGTCATGGTGTAGGCAGTGCGCCCGAACCACGGCGCCCAGGTGCCTTCGCCTTCCTGCGGCACCTGGTCGGGCAGCAGGCCGATCGGCTGGCCGCTTTTGAGGGTCTTGGCCAGGATCCGCACGCCCGACAGGTTGGCCGGGGCCAGGTGCAGGTTGTGGCGGGCCCTGGCGCCTTCGACCAGGGGTTTCAGGGCGCTCTTGCGCGGCGGCCGGTACATGACGGTGAGCGCCGTGTGCAGGGCGATCTGCTGGGCGGTCATCTCGAAGCAGCCCAGGTGTGGCGTTAAAAACACAATGCCGCGGCCGGCGTCGAGCGTGCGCTGGACCAGGTCCCAGTTCTCGATGCTGGCGTGGCGCGCCACGCGTTCCGGCTTGCCGCACCAGACGAAGGCCAGTTCGACGATGGCCTTGCCGGCCTCGGCGACGGCGGCGCGGCGGTAGGCGCTATAGCCGGCCTGGGCCAGGTTGGCGTCGAGGCGGCGGCGGTACGAAGGGGACAGCAGGTAGACCAGCCAGCCCAGCGCGGCACCGAGGGCGTGCAGCAGGCGCAGGGGAAATATGGAGAGAACTCTGAATAGGATAACTAACATGCGATTGATCGGCGTTCAGGACGAGCAGGCCTGCTCTGCCAAAAATTTCTTAAAGGAGCGTAAAATACCACTTTACGCAGGATCCGCCGAGTTAATAGACAACTTGCGAAGCGGAATATAAATGTCGCTAAAGCGTCGCAGGCACATGTTGCTGCGGCAGTTTTTTGAACAGTAACAGGAGCCTTCATGTCCAACGACTACCTCTTCACTTCCGAATCCGTCTCGGAAGGCCATCCCGACAAAGTTGCCGACCAGATCTCGGACGCGATCCTCGACGCGATCTTCGAGCAGGATCCGCGCGCCCGCGTCGCTGCCGAAACGCTGTGCAACACCGGCCTGGTGGTATTGGCCGGCGAGATCACGACCCACGCGAACGTCGATTATATTCGCGTTGCACGCGATACCATCAAGCGCATCGGCTACGACAACACCGATTTCGGCATCGACTACAAGGGTTGCGCCGTCATGGTCTGCTACGACAAGCAGTCGCCGGACATCGCCCAGGGCGTCGACGAAGGCGCCGGCCTCGACCTCGACCAGGGCGCGGGCGACCAGGGCCTGATGTTCGGCTATGCCTGCGACGAGACCGCCGAGCTGATGCCGGCCGCCATCCACTACGCGCACCGCCTGGTCGAGCGCCAGTCGCAGCTGCGCAAGGACGGCCGCCTGCCATGGCTGCGCCCGGACGCGAAATCCCAGGTCACGCTGCGCTACGTCGACGGCCGCCCGGTTGCCGTGGACACCGTGGTGCTCTCGACTCAGCACCACCCGGACGTCACCCACTCGCAGATCGAGGAAGCCGTGATCGAAGAGATCATCAAGCCGATCCTGCCGCGCGAGTGGCTGCAAGGCACGCGCTACCTGGTCAACCCGACCGGCCGTTTCGTCATCGGCGGCCCGCAGGGCGACTGCGGCCTGACCGGCCGCAAGATCATCGTCGACCCCTCCGGCGGCATGGCCCGCCACGNNNGAACATCGTCGCCGCCGGCCTGGCGCGCCAGTGCCAGGTGCAGGTCAGCTACGCGATCGGCGTGGCCAAGCCGATCAACATCACCGTCTACACCGAAGGCACCGGCGTCATCTCCGACGAGAAGATCGCCCAGCTGGTGATGGAACACTTCGACCTGCGCCCGAAAGGCATCGTGCAAATGCTCGACCTGCTGCGCCCGATCTACGCCAAGACGGCCGCCTACGGCCACTTCGGCCGCGAAGAGCCGGAGTTCACCTGGGAGCGCACCGACAAGGCCGCGCTGCTGCGCGCCGAAGCCGGCCTGGCGTAATCGTAGGAAAAACGGCCGTCAGCCTGAAGGCGGATGGCCGTTCGTAGGGTGGGCACCTGTGCCCACGCGGTATGGTGCTTGTGCACGCCACTGGTGTTCGCTTCGGCGGCGTCCGGGATGGTCGAATGCGCCATGCCATGTGGGTTCAAGAACCCACCCTACACAACTGGCGGCTTCGGTCATGGCCGGATGCTCAAACGTGCCATACCGCGTGGACTCAGGAGTCCACCCTACAACACCTGCCCCCCATGTTGCAGGTGCAGCAAATCCAGCGCCACCCAAGCCATCCCGGCCTTGGTCGTGCTAAACTATCCCGTTCCGAGGAGCGTTGCGACGAAAGAATCTCTTTCGCCAGGCTCGGATATCAAGCAACCGCGCTCACGTTACTTTTTTCTAACTGAAAGGAGGGCGTGATGAGCGCCGTACTGAAAGAAACCCAAGACTTCCACATTGCCGACCTCTCCCTGGCTGCCTGGGGCGAGAAGGAAATCCGCATCGCCGAAACCGAGATGCCGGGCCTGATGGCGATCCGCGAAGAATACGCAGCAAGCCAGCCCCTGAAGGGCGCGCGCATCGCCGGCTCGCTGCACATGACCATCCAGACCGCCGTGCTGATCCGCACGCTGGAAGCCCTCGGCGCGCAAGTGCGCTGGGCCTCGTGCAACATCTACTCGACCCAGGACCACGCCGCCGCCGCCATCGCTTCGGTCGGCACCCCGGTGTTCGCCGTCAAGGGCGAAACCCTGGACGAGTACTGGGAATACACCCACCGCATCTTCGAATGGCCGGGCGACAACCACGCCAACATGATCCTCGACGACGGCGGCGACGCGACCCTGCTGCTGCACCTGGGCACCCGCGCCGAAAAGGACATCTCGGTGCTGGCGAATCCGGGTTCGGACGAAGAAATCTGCCTGTTCAACGCGATCAAGGGCCGCCTGGCGCGCGATCCGCAGTGGTACTCGAAGCGCCTGCCATGCATCCTGGGCGTGACCGAAGAGACCACCACCGGCGTGCACCGCCTGTACCAGATGCACCAGGAAGGCAAGCTGGCCTTCCCGGCGATCAACGTCAACGATTCCGTCACCAAGTCGAAGTTCGACAACCTGTACGGCTGCCGCGAGTCGCTGGTCGACGGCATCAAGCGCGCCACCGACGTGATGGTCGCCGGCAAGATCGCCGTCATCGCCGGTTACGGTGACGTCGGCAAGGGCTCCGCCCAGGCCATGCGCGCGCTGTCGGCGCAGGTGTGGGTCACCGAGATCGACCCGATCTGCGCACTGCAGGCGGCGATGGAAGGCTACCGCGTCGTGACCATGGACTACGCCGCCGAACACGGCGACATCTTTGTTACCTGCACCGGCAACTACCACGTCATCACCGAAGAGCACATGCTCAAGATGAAGGACCAGGCGATCGTCTGCAACATCGGCCACTTCGACAACGAGATCGAAGTCGCCGCGCTCAAGAAGTACGAGTGGGAAAACATCAAGCCACAGGTCGACCACGTGATCTTCCCGTCGGGCCGCCGCATCATCCTGCTGGCCGAAGGCCGCCTGGTGAACCTGGGCTGCGGCACCGGTCACCCGTCGTACGTGATGAGCTCGTCGTTCGCGAACCAGACCATCGCCCAGATCGAGCTGTTCGCCAACACCGACAAGTACCCGGTCGGCGTCTACACGCTGCCGAAGCACCTGGACGAGAAGGTCGCACGCCTGCAACTGAAGAAGCTCAACGCCCAGCTGACCACGCTGACCGACGAGCAGGCCGCCTACATCTCGGTGCAGAAGGAAGGCCCGTACAAGCCGGACCACTACCGCTATTAATAAGCGGTCAGCGGGCGCCGCGCGCGCCCGTGCCGGCCCTGCTGCGTGCGGCGGTTTCGCTGCAAGAGACACGCAGCTTGCGGGAGCGGAAGCTCGTTCCCGCGACCCAACAACAAGAAACGTACACGAAAGAAGCTGAACATGCGCCTGCTCCTGACCTGGCTGATCAACGCTGCCGCGTTGATGGCCCTGCCTTACCTGATGCATTCCGTCGCCGTCAGCAATGTCGGCACCGCCCTGATCGCCGCGCTGGTGCTGGGCCTGGTCAACACGCTGATCCGGCCGCTGCTGGTCCTGCTGACCTTGCCCGTCACGCTGCTGTCGATGGGGCTGTTCATCCTGGTGATCAACGCCTTCCTGTTCTGGCTGGTGTCGCACTGGGTGGAAGGCTTCGAGGTGGCGGGCTTCTGGTCGGCTTTCCTGGCGGCGATCCTGTACAGCGTGATTTCGTGGGCGCTTTCTACCTTGCTCCTGAAAGACGATGGAAACGCATAACTTCAGCATCGAGTTCTTCCCGCCCAAGACCCCCGAGGGCGCGGAAAAGCTGCGCGCCACGCGCCGCCAGCTGGCTGAACTGTCGCCGACGTATTTCTCGGTGACTTTCGGCGCCGGCGGGTCGACCCAGCAGGGCACGCTCGACACCGTGCTCGACATCATGGCCGACGGCCACCCGGCCGCGCCCCACCTGTCGTGCATCGGCGCCACGCGCGAATCGATCCGCGCCCTGCTCAAGCAATTCCAGCAACACGGCATCCGTCGCCTGGTGGCGCTGCGCGGCGACTTGCCGAGCGGCTATGGCGGCGCCGGCGAACTGCGCTACGCCAACGAACTGGTCGAGTTCATCCGCCAGGAAACCGGCGACTGGTTCCACATCGAAGTGGCGGCCTATCCGGAAATGCATCCACAGGCCCGTTCGCCCCAGGACGACCTGCAGAACTTCGCGCGCAAGGTCCATGCGGGCGCGAACGCCGCGATCACCCAGTACTTCTACAATGCCGACGCCTATTTCCAATTCGTCGACAACGTGCGCAAGATGGGCATCGAGGTGCCAATCGTGGCCGGCATCATGCCGATCACGAACTACACGCAACTGATGCGTTTCTCCGACATGTGCGGCGCCGAGATTCCGCGTTGGGTGCGCCTCAAGCTGGCCAGCTTCGGCGACGACAGCGCCTCGATCAAGGCCTTCGGCCTGGACGTGGTCTCCAGTCTGTGCGAACGCCTGCTGGCAGGCGGCGCGCCAGGCCTGCACTTCTACAGCATGAACCAGGCGGTGGCGACCACCGCCATCTGGAAGCGCCTGACCGGTAAATAAGGTGGCGGAAATGGAAAGTCCCGGCGGCGCAGGCGCGTCGCCGGGATTTTTTTATTCCACGTCGGTTTCCTCGGTGACGATCAGGTCGAGCGGCACGTCGTGCGCGTCGGCATCGAAAGCGGCGGCCTGGCAGGCGTAGGCGATGCCCAGCGTTGCCGGGCGCACGCCGCCGGCCAGGGTGCGGTCGTAGAAGCCGCCACCGTAGCCGAGCCGGTAACCGTGCTCGTTGAACCCGAGGCAGGGAACCAGCAGGGCGGGCGGACGCTCCACCATGCGCAGCGTGGCCGGCACCGCCACGCCCATCGGATCGCTGACCATCGCTTCGCCGGGCGTCCAGGCGGCAAAGGCCAGCGGCGCATGGCGTTCGAGCACCACCGGCAGCGCCAGCGCGGCGCCTTCCTGCACCAGGGCGCGGTAGGTGCCGCTCAAGTCCGCTTCGCCGCTGAGCGGCCAGTACACGGCCAGCAGGGGCGGACGCGTGCGGCCCCACCAGGCCAGCACCTGCGCGCCG
>DOUW01000446.1:6440-11929 GCA_003520365.1 Massilia sp. | reverse complement strand
TCCCGCGCATAGCCCGAGCAGCGCACGAACTGCTCGTTGACGGCGGTGATGCGGCCTTCGCGGTCGAGCTCGCACACGATCGCCGCCTGGTCGAGCGCGCTCTTGTGCTGGACCAGGGAATTCATCAGGGCCGCGATGCGCTGGCCGTACTGGTCGCGCATGCTGGCCGCGCTGCGGTTCACCGCCAGGATCGCCTCGCGGATCTCGCGCGGGGCGCCGGCGCTCAGCGCCGCTTCCGCCGCGGCGGCCTGCTCGTCGCCGTAGAAGCGCAGGCGGCCGAGATTCTCCAGCCAGCGCTTGAGCAGCCAGCGCGCCAGCGTCAGGCTGATCGAGAGGGCGATCGCGGCCAGGCCGGCCGACTGCAGCAGCAGGGTCCACAGCTGCGCCGCGAGCTTGCGCTCGTCGAAGGAGAGGCGCAGCACGCCGTAGTCCTTGCCGCCGACCGCGACCACGCGGTTGACGTCGAACAGCTCGCGTCCGACGCGCTCGGTCAGCCAGTCCGGCGCCGGGGCGTGATGGTCGATGGCCGGTGCGTCGACCCGGATCACGCCGCCGCCGAGGTCGATGAAGACGGCGCTGCGAAACGGCGACTGCACCATCATCGTCGACAGGGTGCGCTTGACGGTGTCGTAGTCGCCGATCACCGCGCTGTCCTCGACCGCGCGCGAGGCCACTTCGACCAGGGTATAGGCGGTGTCCTGGGTCTCGTCGATATGCTGGAGGAACTGGTGGCGGTAGAAGATGCCGAGGCCGGTGCCGACGAAGATCAGCATGCTCAGCGCGAACAGCGTGAACACGCGCCCCACGAGCGAGCGCGGCAACAGCATGAGGTGCAGGCGCCTGAACATCGACCGCTCGCCTAGCGCAGTTCGGCCGGGGCGGCCTGGTAGAAGCTGCGGTAGGCGGCGTAGTCGGCGTCGCCGGCGGCGACGAAGGAGAGCGGCTCGGGTGCGTGCACCAGTTCGGCGGCGGCTTCCAGGATGCGGCGGCCCTCGGGGTCGCGGTGCATGTTCAGGAAGGCCTCGGCCACGGCGCGCACCTGCTCGGCCGGCACGCGCGGCGAGGCCATCAGCGCCAGGTCGTTGAACGGGGCCGAGCTCCACAGCACGCGGAAGCGCTTGTCCTCGCGCCCGCTGTAGTTCCCCACCAGCTGCGAATTCGCGCCCGCGGCCTTGGCGCGGCCGCTGAACAACTGGGTGAAGGCGGCGTCCATGTTGCCTGCAAAGGCGACCGTGACCGGCACGTTCTGGCGCAGCAGCTGGGCATAGGTCATCTTGTAGGCGATCAGTGCTTCCGGACCGGGAAACACCACGATGCTGTTCGCCAGGTCGCTTAAGCGCCGCACCGGCGAATCGACGGGAACTACGATCTGGGCGCGCACGGGCTCGGCGTTGCGGCGCCCGAACACGGTCCAGCCCATCTTCGTGCGCTCCGGGCTGAACAGGTGATTGGTAAAGGCGAAGTCGACTTCCTTGGCCAGCACGAAACTGGTGGTGTCGGCCGAGGTGCGGCCGAGCTTCAGGTTCAGCTGCACGCCGCTCTTGGCGGACACATAGCGCACGATCGGGTTCCAGAAGCTGGCCGAGACCTGCAGGTTGTACTGGTTGACCGGCGAGAAGTTATACGTCGGGGGCTCGGCGGCCGCGGCCTGGCCGCACAGCAGGGGAAGCAGGAGCAGGGCCAGGCCTGCGCGGGTCATCGTACGCATGGTGTCGGAGAGCAGGGGGAGTCGAACGTGCGCGGGAATGCGCTGGCGGACGACTATAGCACATTTCGTACAGACAATACCTACAAGAAACATTGCAGCGTTGCAATAACGAGACTGTCGATGGCGTTGCCCAATCGACAGCTTTTCCGGTATGGAAATGCTGTGGCGTGGGATGGGCGCCCCTGCGCCCACGCGTGCACTCAGAACTGCTCGTCCGGCCGCAGGTAGCGCCATTGGCCCTGCGGCAGTTCGCCCAGCTTGACGCGGCCGATGCGCACGCGCTTCAGGCCGATAACCTTCAGGCCGACCATCTCGCACATGCGGCGGATCTGGCGCTTCTTGCCTTCGCGCAGGGTGAAGCTGAGCTGGTCCTCGTTCTGCCAGCGCACCTTGGCCGGCAGCAGCGGCTTGCCGTCCATCCACAGCCCGTGGTTGAGCTTTTTCAGGTCGCTGTCCGGCAGCTTGCCCGGCCGCGTGTATTGCACGCGCACCAGGTATTCCTTGTCGATGCTGGTGTCCTGGCCGATCAGCTGCTTGGCGATGCGCCCGTCCTGGGTCAGCACCAGCAGGCCCACCGAGTCGATGTCGAGGCGGCCGGCCGGCACCAGCGAGCGCAGCTGGGTCGGGTGGAAATGCTCGTCGGCGGGGTCCTCGGCCCAGCGGTTCTCCGGCTTGATCAGGGCGACCGCCGGCGTGTAGCCGTCCTCGGCCTGGCCGCTGACGTAGCCGACCGGCTTGTTGATCAGGATCGTCACGCGCTTGGACTGCTCGGCCGCGGCCTGGCGCTCGACCGTGATGCGCTGCGAGGGCAGCACCTTGCTGCCCAGTTCGGAGACCACCTTGCCGTCGACCCGCACCCAGCCGCGCGCGATCCATTCATCGGCTTCGCGGCGCGAGCAGAGGCCGAGTTCGGACATACGTTTGGACAGGCGGAGCGGTTCGGTCATAAGGCAAAGACAAAAAAGAAGAAATCAGATGGCCAGCGCGTCGAGCAGCTCGGTCTCGAGCTGGACCTGCACGCGTGGGTTGTTCAGGTTCGGGCCGTCGATCAGGAACACGTCCTCGACGCGTTCGCCCAAGGTCATGATCTTGGCGGTGTGCAGGTTGATGCGATGGCGGGTCAGCACGTTGGCGATCGCATACAGCAGGCCGGTGCGGTCGTGGGCGGCGATCGAGAGCAGGTAGTACTGGCCGCGCTCGTCCGGCCGCAGTTCGACGGTCGGCGTGATCGGGAAGTGGCGCGACAGGCGCGACAGTCGCGCGCGGGTCGGCGGCGGCAGCGGCGCGTTCGAGCCCAGCAGCTCGCACAATTCGTGCTCGATCAGGCTGATGATGTCGCGGTAGTGCTTCGCGAAGTTTTCCTCGGTGACGAGGAAGGTGTCGAGCGCATAGCCGTCGCGCGTGGTGTGGATCTTCGCGTCCAGGATGCTGAAGTTCTTGCGGTCGAAGTAGCTGCAGATGCGCGCGAACAGGTCGGGCTGGTCCTTCAGGTAAACCGTCACCTGCAGGCCTTCGCCGATCGGCGCCAGGCGCGCCTTCACCACCGGCTTGGCGCTCTTGATCCTGTCGTGCAGGCAGCGCGTCTGCCAGGCGATGTCGGAGGCGTCGTGGCGCAGGAAGTAGACCACGTCGAGCTGGTCCCAGAGCGCCTCGTGGGCGTCGGCGGGCAGGCCGAACAGGCGCAGCGTGGCCAGCGCTTCCTGCTGGCGCATGCGCAGTTCGCGGTCGGCCGAATGCGGCTCGCCGCCGAGCACGCGCAGGGTGATCCGGTACAGGTCTTCCAGCAGCTTGGCCTTCCAGGCGTTCCACACCTTGGGGCTGGTGCCGCGGATGTCGGCCACGGTCAACAGGTAGAGCGCGGTCAGGTGGCGCTCGTCCTTGACCACGCCGGCAAAGGCCTGGACCACGTCCGGGTCCGACAGGTCCTGCTTCTGGGCCACCTGCGACATGGTCAGGTGCTGCTCGACCAGGAACACCACCAGTTCGGTGTCGGCGTTGGACAGGCCGTGCTCGCGGCAGAAGTCGAGGGCATCGACGCGCCCGAGCTCGGAGTGGTCGCCGCCGCGGCCCTTGGCGATGTCGTGGAACAGGGCGGCCACGTACAGCAGCCAGCGGTCGCGGAAGTTGGCGATCAGCTGGCTGCAGAACGGGTATTCGTGGGCATGCTCGCTCATCGTGAAGCGGCGCAGGTTACGCACCACCATCATGATGTGCTGGTCCACTGTGTACACGTGGAAGAGGTCGTGCTGCATCTGGCCGACGATGCGCCGGAAGTTCGGCAGGTAGCGTCCCAGCACGCCGAAGTCGTTCATGCGGCGCAGCGCGTGCACCAGGCCGACGGGGGCCTTCAGGATGCGCAGGAAATTCGCCTTGTTGCCCGGGTCGGCGCGGAAATCCGCGTCGATCAGGTTGCGCGCATGCCAGAGCGCGCGCGTGGTGCGCGCCGTCATGCCCTTGATGTCGGGGCGCTCGGTCATGGCGACGAAGATCTCGAGCACCGCCGGGGGGTGGGTCTCGAAGGTGTCGTCGCGCGCGATGTCGATGAAGCCGTTGACCTCGTTGAAGCGCTCGTTGACCGGTTTCGGCACGGTCGGCTGCGGGAACAGCCGGGCCTCGATGTTCTGCAGCAGGATGGTGTTGAGCTGGGTGACGGTCTTGGCGGCCCAGTAGTAGCGCTGCATCAGGTATTCGCTGGCGCGGCGCGCGCCCGGGCCGGGAGCGTCCGAGCTCAGGCCGAAGGTCTCGGCGATCGCGGTCTGGACGTCGAACAGCAGGCGGTCTTCGCGCCGGCCGGTCTGCAGGTGCAGGCGCACGCGGATGTCCTTGAAGGCGCGCTCCTTTTCCATCAGCTGGCGCGCCTCCATGCGCGTGATCAGGCCGCGCGTGGCCAGCTGGCCCCAGGAGTTGGCCAGGCTCGATGCCTTCGCGACCCACAGGATCACCTGCAGGTCGCGCAGCGCGCCCGGGCTTTCCTTGCAGTTCGGCTCCAGCGCGAAGGCGGTGTACTCGTATTTTGCATGGCGCAGGCGCATCTCGGCGGTCTTGGCCTGGAAAAAGGCCTGCGGGTCGAGCGCCTCGCGGTAGCGTTTCTGGAGCTGGGCGAAGAGCGCCGCGTCGCCGGTCACCAGCCGCGCTTCGAGCAGGCTGGTCTGGACCGTGATGTCGGCGCTTGATTCGAGCATGCACTCGTCGACCGTGCGGATGCTGTGGCCGATCTCCAGCCCCAGGTCCCAGAGCAGCTGGACCAGGTTCTCGAGCCTGGCCTGGGTAATCGCGTCGGGCGGGGCGCCGAGCAGGATCAGGACGTCGACGTCGGAATGGGGAAACAGTTCGCCACGCCCGTAGCCGCCGACGCCGACCAGGGCGGTGTTGGCGGGCAGGCCGGCCGCGCGCCAGGCTTCGACCAGGATGCCGTCGACGCAGCGGCGCAGGCTGCGCAGCAGCTTCTCGGGCCGGTCGTCGCGGCGAAAGCGCTCGAACAGCGCCTGGCGTTCGGCCTTCAGGCGTTGCTTCAGTTCGGGACGGGCCTGGTCGAGCTGCGCGGCGGTCATGGCGCGGCCTTTATGCCGGAACGGCGGCCGCGGGCAGCACGATCGCCGGCGGCGGCGGCGTGCCCTCGGACATGGTCAGGACCTCGTAGCCGGTCTCGGTCACCAGGATCATGTGTTCCCACTGGGCCGACAGGCTGCGGTCCTTGGTCTTGATGGTCCAGCCGTCGGGCAGGGCCTTGATCTCGCGGCGGCCGGCGTTGATCATCGGCTCGATGGTGAAGATCATGCCC
>DOUW01000446.1:0-6420 GCA_003520365.1 Massilia sp. | reverse complement strand
AGACGCGGCCGATGCCGTGGCCGCAGAACTCGCGCACCACGCTGTAGCCGTTCTTTTCGGCGTGCTGCTGGATCACGTGGCCAATGTCGCCCAGGTAAGCGCCAGGTTTGACTTTCGAGATGCCCAGCCACATGCATTCGTAGGTGACTTCGGCCAGGCGCTTGGCCATGATCGACGGTTTGCCGATAAAGAACATGCGGCTGTTGTCGCCATGGAAACCATCCTTCGTGATGACGGTGACGTCGATGTTCATCACGTCGCCGTCCTTGAGCGGCTTGTCGTTCGGGATGCCGTGGCAGATCACGTCGTTGAGCGAGGTGCAGACCGACTTCGGATAGGGCGGATAACCCGGCGGCTGGTAGTTCAGCGGGGCAGGGGTCGTGCCCTGCACGTTGACCATGTATTCGTGACACAGGCGATCGAGTTCGGCCGTCGTCACGCCCGGTTTCACGAAAGGCGTGATGTAGTCGAGCACTTCGGCGCCGAGGCGGCCGGCGATGCGCATGCCTTCGATTTCTTCCGGGGTTTTGATGGAGATGGACATATGAAAATGGGTAAGGCCGGGTCGGCTGGGACAATAAGCGAAACGGACGGTATTTGGTAACAGGGCGTAACAGCCGGGCTGTCGTTGCGCGCGCTGCAATATTCTTCGCATTATAAGTGAAGCGCTGCGCAGGTGCGACCTGCCCCGCAAGGGCAGGGAGTGCAGCGGGCCCGGCGTGCGCGGCCCTGCGGCTTGTCCGTACGTGACTCTTGAAATACAGGCCAAATCCCGCTAGAATCTCGGGTTGCTTGGGCTCCGGTCCGGCAATGTTGTCAAAGTAGTCTATTTTTTTTATTCAAATCGCGAATGCGACCGCCAAAGGGTGCCCTCGAGGTGACTGGTCGTATTCAAGAATTTAACCCTGGAGAATTACATGTCCGTTACTATGCGCGAAATGCTGGAAGCCGGTATCCACTTCGGCCACCAGACCCGTTTCTGGAACCCGAAAATGGCACCGTTCATCTTCGGTCATCGCAACAAGATCCACATCATCAACCTGGAAAAAACCATGGCGATGTACCAGGATGCGATGAAGACCATCAAGCAGATCTCGGCCAACCGCGGCACCATCCTGATGGTTGGCACCAAGCGCCAGGCCCGCGACATCATCGCCGCCGAAGCGCAACGCGCCGGCGTGCCTTACGTCGACCAGCGCTGGCTGGGCGGCATGCTGACCAACTTCAAGACCATCAAGACCTCGATCAAGCGCCTGAAGGACATGGAAGCGCAAGTCGAATCGGGTGAAGTCGAGAAGCTGTCGAAGAAAGAAGCGCTGATGTTCTCGCGCGAAATGGAAAAGCTGCAGAAGTCGATCGGCGGCATCAAGGAACTGGGCGGCATCCCTGACGCGATCTTCGTCGTCGACGTCGGCTACCACAAGGGCGCCATCACCGAAGCCGGCAAGCTGGGCATCCCGGTCATCGGCGTGGTCGATACCAACCACTCGCCGGAAGGCGTCACCCACGTGATCCCGGGTAACGACGACTCGTCGAAGGCAATCACCCTGTACGCACGCGGCGTCGCCGATGCGATCCTGGAAGGCCGCGCCAACGCCACCAACGAAGTCGTTGAGATGGTCAAGGCCGGCGGCGACGACTTCGTCGAAGTCTCCGAGCAGGCGTAATTTCCAGGCGGGCTTCATGCCTGCCTTACAGCTCCAAAAGGGGTGCCGGTGTTCTGAGCACCCCTTTTTTCAAGCAAAAGAATACCCCGGGCGGACGCCACGATCCTTGGCGGCCGCATCTTAGGAATCACATTTAGGAGAATACACATGGCAGCGATTACTGCAGCGATGGTCGGCGAACTGCGCGCGAAAACCGACGCACCGATGATGGAATGCAAGAAGGCACTGACCGAAGCCGACGGCGACATGGCACGTGCCGAAGAGATCCTGCGCGTCAAGCTGGGCGGCAAGGCATCGAAGGCATCCTCGCGCGTCACCGCCGAAGGCGTGGTGGCAACCTACATCGCCGGCAACGTCGGCGCGCTGGTCGAAATCAACAGCGAAACCGACTTCGTCGCCAAGAACGACGACTTCCTGGCCATGGCCAACCTGGCAGCCAAGCTGGTCGCCGAGAACAACCCGGCCGACGTCGCCGCCCTGGCAGCCCTGCCGGCCGACGGCAAGACCTTCGACGACGTGCGTACGGCACTGATCGGCAAAATCGGTGAAAATATGACCGTGCGCCGCTTCCAGCGTTTCGAAACCACCGGCAAGCTGGCTTCCTACCTGCACGGCACCCGTATCGGCGTCATGGTCGAGTACGAAGGCGCGGACGAGCAAGTCGGCAAGGACGTGGCAATGCACATCGCCGCGATGAAGCCGGTCGCCCTGTCGGCTGAGCAAGTTCCTGCTGAACTGATCGAGAAAGAGCGTTCGGTCGCCGAACTGAAGGCCAAGGAAGACGCCGAGAAGGCCGCCGCCGAAGGCAAGCCGGCCCAGTCGCCGGAAATCCTGGCCAAGCGCCTGGAAGGCTCGGTTCAGAAGTACCTGAAGGAAGTGTCGCTGCTGAACCAGGCATTCGTGAAGAACGACAAGCAGTCGATCGAGCAGATGCTGAAGGCCGCCAACACCACCATCAAGGCGTTCACGATGTACGTCGTGGGCGAGGGCATCGAGAAGAAGGTCGACGACTTCGCAGCAGAAGTCGCGGCCCAGATGGCTGCCAACAAGCAGTAATACGAAAGCGGGCCGCAAGGCCCGTTTTTTTAACCTGGCCGTTTATCGCGGCCGGGTGATCGTGGGGTGGGGCGCGACATGTCCCGCACGGTACGCGCGACGCGGTCCGGATCGCCTCCCGTAGGGTGGGCACTCCGTGCCCACGCGAAACGATGCGATAAGGGACGCCGGTTCATGGTGTAGAGCATGCGTTACGGGAATATTTCCCGAGGCGTTGCGATAACGCCTGCATCGCCGACCATTGTGTTGCCAACATCGTGCCGACGTTCGCGTGGGCACGGGGTGCCCACCCTACGGGGCGTGCGTGCGCGCCCGTTTCGCCGCCATCTGTACATTTCACAGATGAGGCCGTCAGCCACGCGCCGGCGGCCGGAACCGAATTCGAATCAACACAACAGGAGCCCGCTTCATCATGACAAAACCAGCCTACCAACGAGTCCTCCTTAAACTGTCTGGCGAAGCGCTGATGGGCGACGATCCGTTCGGGATCAACCGCGCCACCATCGATCGCATGGTGGCCGACGTGGCGGAAGTGGCGAAGCTGGGCGTCGAGCTGGCAGTCGTGATTGGCGGCGGCAACATCTTCCGCGGCGTCGCTCCCGGCGCCCAGGGCATGGACCGCGCCACCGCCGACTACATGGGCATGCTGGCCACCGTCATGAACGCCCTGGCGCTGGCCGACGCCATGCGCCACGTCGGCATCACCGCGCGCGTGATGTCGGCCATCGGCATCGAGCAGGTGGTCGAGCCCTACGTGCGCCCGAAGGCGCTGCAATACCTGGAAGAGGGCAAGGTCGTCGTGTTCGCCGCCGGCACCGGCAACCCCTTCTTCACCACCGATACCGCGGCCGCGCTGCGCGGCTCGGAAATCTCGGCCGAGATTGTTTTGAAGGCAACCAAGGTCGATGGCGTATATACTGCCGATCCGAAGAAGGATCCGCATGCGACGCGCTACGAGTCGATCTCGTTCGACGAAGCCATCGCCAAGCACCTGCAGGTGATGGACGCGACCGCGTTCGCCCTGTGCCGCGACCAGAAGCTGCCGATCAAGGTGTTTTCCATCGTCAAGCCGGGCGCGCTCAAGCGCGTGATCATGGGCGAAGACGAAGGTACACTGGTACACGTTTGATTTAACTCTGAAATACTGAATAACAGGAGAGCAGCATGTCCTTAGCTGACGTGAAGAAAAGCGCGCAAGAGCGCATGACCAAGTCGATCGAGACCCTGAGGGCCGACCTGGCCAAGGTCCGCACCGGCCGCGCCCACACCGGCATCCTCGACCACGTGATGGTCGACTACTACGGTTCGCCGACCCCGCTGAGCGGCGTGGCCAACCTGAACCTGATCGACGCGCGCACCATCGGTGTCACGCCGTACGAGAAGAAGATGCTGAGCACGATCGAAAAGGCGATCCGCGACGCCGACCTCGGCCTGAACCCGTCGACGATGGGCGACATGGTCCGTGTGCCGACCCCGCCGCTGACCGAAGAGCGCCGCAAGGAAATGGTCAAGCTGTGCAAATCGGAAGCCGAGGACGCGAAGATTGCCGTGCGCAATATCCGCCGCGACGCCAACGAGCAGCTCAAGAAGATGGTGAAGGACAAGACCGCGTCGGAAGACGACGAGCGCCGCGCCTCGGACGAAATCCAGAAGCTGACCGACAAGTTTGTCGCCGACATCGACAAGCTGGTCGCCGAGAAGGAAAAGGAAGTCCTGACTGTTTAAGCGCGGGCGGTCGGACGCAAAAGCCGGCCCGGCTGTCGCCCGGCCGTTTTTTCGCCCGACCAGGCTCCCGCCCGGCCGTTCCGATTCCTGATTCGCGGCCGGGCGCTTCGCTTTATTTCTGGTATCACCGTCATGGCAATGGATTTATGATCTTCAAGAGTTCGACGACTGCAGTACCCGATGTGCTGCCCGTCCCGCGTCATATCGCGATCATCATGGACGGCAATGGCCGCTGGGCGACCAAGCGCCTGCTGCCGCGCGTGGCGGGGCATGTAAAGGGCGTCGAGGCCGTGCGCGGCGTCGTCGAGGCCTGCGTGCTGCGCGGCGTCGAGTACCTGACGCTGTTCGCGTTTTCCTCGGAAAACTGGCGCCGTCCGGCCGAGGAAGTCTCGCTGCTGATGCGCCTGTTCGTCACCGCGCTCGAGCGCGAAGTGTCGAAGATGCACGCCAACGACATCCGCCTGAAAGTCGTGGGCGACCTGTCGCGCTTCGACCCCAAGCTGCAGGAAATGATCGCCAACGCCGAGCGCAAGACCGCCGGCAATACCCGCCTCACCGTCACCGTCTGCGCCAACTACGGCGGCCGCTGGGACATCATGCAGGCCACCAGCAAGATGGTCGCCGCCAACCCCGGCGTCACCGAGTACACGGAAGAGATGCTGGCGCCGCACCTGGCGATGGCCTATGCGCCGGAACCCGACCTGTTCATCCGCACCGGCGGCGAAGAGCGCATCTCGAACTTCCTGCTCTGGCAGCTGGCCTATTCCGAGCTGTACTTTACCGATACCTACTGGCCGGATTTCTCGGCCGAATCCCTGGACGCGGCGATCGCGTCTTACCAAGGCCGCGAGCGCCGTTTCGGCCGCACCGGCGAACAAGTGGCAAACAATACCTGATGCTGAAAACCCGGATCATCACCGCGCTCGTGCTGCTGGCAGTCCTGCTGCCGGTTCTGTATTCCAACAATTTCACGGCCTTCGCGGTGGTGGCGACCGTCTTCTTCGGCGCCGCGATCTGGGAATGCTTCCGCCTGTTCAACCCGACCTCCAGCAAGGCGCCGGTCGTCGCGGCCTTCTGGACCGCCGCCTTTGCCTGGGCCTTCTTCGGCCCGAACGCCGGCAACCCGGTCTTCTGGTTTGCCATCTCGCTGCTGCTGTGGGCCCTGCGTTTCGCGCCGTCGCTGAAGATCGGCCTGCCGCCGCTCGACTCCACCGCCAACACCCTGCTCAGCGTGGTCTACGCGGTGTCGCTGGTCGGCTGCTTCGCGGCGATCGTCGCGCTGTACGCGTATTCGCCGCTCTACCTGCTGTCGGTGATGGCCATCGTCTGGGCCGCCGACATCTTCGCCTACTTCTCCGGCAAGGCTTTCGGCAAGCGTAAACTCGCGCCGTCGATTTCGCCGGGCAAGTCCTGGGAAGGCGCGATCGGCGGCGGCATCGCCGTGCTGGTCATCGCCACCCTGGTCATCGCGTTCGGCGGCCAGGCCCTGGCGAATACCTTCCCGGTGCGCGTCCAGGCCAGCCTCGGCTGGGCCGCCACCTACGCCATCCTGGTCCTGATCGTCGCCGCCAGCGTCGTCGGCGACCTCTTCGAATCCCAGCTCAAGCGCCGCGCCGGCATGAAGGACAGCAGCAACCTCCTGCCCGGCCACGGCGGCGTGCTCGACCGCATCGACGCCCTGGTGCCGGTGCTGCCGCTGGCGGCGCTGATCGGCGCCTGGCTGTAGGTTCACACGGAGTTTCACATGCAACGCATCACCATCCTGGGCGCCACCGGCTCGATCGGCGTCTCTACCCTCGACGTGCTCGCGCGTCACCCCGACAAGTACGAAGTCTATGCGCTGAGCGCGCACAGCCGCGTGGCCGAGCTGGCCGCGCAGTGCCGACAATATCGGCCGGCGCGCGCTGTCGTCGGCACGCCCGAAGCGGCCGCCGAACTGGCGCGCCTGCTGGGCGACCTGGCGGTCGACGTC
>DOUW01000060.1 GCA_003520365.1 Massilia sp. | reverse complement strand
CGCGCGGGTCCAGTCGATGTTCGACACTTCGAGCGCGCCGGCGCGTTCGCGCAGCACGGCCTCGAGCGCGGTCTCCCAGCCCTCCTCGACCTGCACCTGCTTCCACAGGCGCGGCAGCCCGCCCAGCTCGTGCTTCTGCAGCCAGGGCTGGACCTTGCCCTGGGCCTGGACGCGCTCCTGCATGCCCTTCAGGGCCGACAGGCGCGCCTCCAGCTGGGCGTTGGCCGCGCTCTCGGCGGCCAGTGCCGCCTGCGCTTCGCGCCGCTCGGTCTCGACCTGCTCCTGGCGCTCGCCCGCCTCTTCCAGCAGCATGCTCTGCTCTTCCAGCGCCTGCTGCTTTTCCTCGAACTGCAGGCGCAGGTTGGCCAGCTGGGTGCTGTCGGGCGGCGCCAGGCCGTTCTTTTCCTGCTGCAGGCGCTCGCGCCGGCTGGCGAGATTGTTCAGGATGTTCGCGGCATTGCGCTGATGCGCCGCGGACAGTTCGATGCGCTGCTGGACCTGCATGATGCGCGCGCGCGATTCGTCGGCTTTACGCTGCGCTTCGCGCCAGGCTGCGTCGAGTTCCGGCAGGCGCTCGCCCGCCGCTTCGACCGCGATCTGGGCGCCTTCGGCGCGCGCGGCCAGCTCCTCGACGTTGAAGCTCGCTTCCCCGATCTGCTCCTCGTACTCGGCCGCCTGGGCCAGCCACCCGTCGCGCTGGGCCGCCAGCGTGCCGAGCTGGTTCTGCAGGCGGGTGCGCGACTCGACCACGAACTTGATCTGCGCCTCCAGGCTGCCGATCTCGGAATTGGTCTGGTACAGCGCGCCTTGCGCCGTGTGCAGGCGGTCGCCCACCGAAAAATGGTGCTGGCGCAGGTGTTCCAGTTCCAGCTCGACGTTGCGCAGCTTGGCGGTCTGCTCTTCCAGGCTGTTCTGGGCTTCTTCCATCTCGCGGAAGTAGCGCTTCTGCTCGGCCTCGGCCTCGTTCTTGCGCAGCAGCCAGAGCAGCTTCTGCTTTTCTTCCTGGTCGGCCTGCAGCTGGTGGAAGCGGTTCGCCACCGCGGCCTGGGCTTCGAGCTTTTCCAGGTTGGCGTTCAGTTCGCGCAGGATGTCCTCGACCCGCAGCAGGTTCTCGCGCGTGTCCGACAGCCGGTTCTCGGTCTCGCGGCGGCGCTCCTTGTACTTCGAGACCCCTGCCGCTTCCTCGAGGAAGACGCGCAGCTCTTCCGGGCGCGATTCGATGATGCGCGCGATCATGCCCTGGCCGATGATGGCGTAGGCGCGCGGCCCGAGGCCGGTGCCGAGGAAGATGTCCTGGATGTCGCGCCGGCGCACCGGCTGGCTGTTGATGTAGTAGGTGGAGGTGCCGTCGCGCGTCAGGGTGCGTTTCACGGCGATCTCGGCGTACTGGCCCCATTGGCCGGCCGCCTTGCCCATGCTGTTGTCGAACACCAGTTCGACCGAGGCCCGGCCCGAGGGCTTGCGGTGGGTCGAGCCGTTGAAGATCACGTCCTGCATCGACTCGCCGCGCAGTTCCGAGGCTTTCGATTCGCCCAGCACCCAGCGTACGGCATCGATGATGTTCGACTTGCCGCATCCATTCGGGCCGACGACGCCGACCAATTGACCAGGCACCTGGAAATTGGTGGGATCGACGAAAGACTTAAATCCCGACAATTTAATGGAGGATAGGCGCACCTTGCTTCGGCTACTCGGGAATCGTTAAAGAATGCATCATACCACCTGTCGCTTGCATTTCGGCCAAGTTTGGACTATGGCGGACACGGCAGGCAAGCGCCGGGGCGGCGGCATTCTACAGAAGATTAACGAAATGAAACAGTAGCGACGGCCGGCGGACGACGCTAGCCCGGCGCATCAGCCGGGCCCCTGGAAGTGGCGCACCAGGGCAAGCACCAGCACCACGCCGAGGAACAGCAGCTTCACGCCGGTCGCCACCTTGCGTCCACGCGCCATGCTGGGCGGGCGGCGGGCCGCGGCGATGGCGGCGTCGCGCTCGGCCTTGTCGTCCGGGTGCACGTAGCTGTCGTTCGGGCTGCGCAGGGTCTCGAGATCGTCGTTGCGCACGCGCGCGCCGAGGTGGCCGGCCAGTTCGATCATGGCCTCGACCAGGGGCTCGCCGGGGTTCTTCGCCCATAGCTCCTCGTCTTCGCAGACGATGAGGTCGCGCTCGTCGCCGAGGACGGGCATGTAGAGCTGCGTGCCTTCGCTGCCGGGCAGGAAGGCAAGCTTGCCGTTCATCCGCGCCAGCGCCTGGTCGAGCTCGTCCTTCGGGATGCGCCGCGGCTTTCCCGACTCGGTGCGTACGATGTAAAGGTAGTAGCCCATGCTGAATGTGCTCCGCGAATCGATCCGGACATTCTAGCAGGACACCCTTGCCGTTCAGGCCAGCGCCGACAGCGGCGCCGGGTCGTTGACCGCCTCGCGCAGCGCCTCGGTCAGCACGCGGCCGACCACCCCTTCCATGGCGACCAGGGTGACGCTGCCGCTGCGGAAGGCTTCGACCAGCTTCTCGGCCGGCAGCGAGAAGGCTTCCTGGCGCGGTCCGGTGGAGAAGATGAAGAGCGTGCGGCGCGGACTGACCCAGGCCAGCTTGACCTTGCGCACGCTGCCGTCGGGCTCGGCGAATTCGAGGCGCATGCCGCGTTCCAGGTCGTCGACCCGGGCCGCGGCCTCGTCCCCGTCTTCTACGGCGGCCCCTTCACCG
>DOUW01000130.1 GCA_003520365.1 Massilia sp. | reverse complement strand
GTCGGTGTGGCCGTAGGGGTGCGCGCCGTAGACCGCCTGGCTGATGGCGCGCTCGGCGCGGAAGCGCGGCGTGGTTTCGGACACGCGCAGCGCCTGCAGCGCATTCGCCTTGGCCAGTTCGACTCCCCTATCCGGGAAGGACGGGGTGCGCGTGACTTCCGCCAGCAGCGACATCATCTCGCCGGCGTGCGAGGCCAGGGCGTTGGCCGAGACCACGATGCCGTCGGCCGCGGGACCGGCGGCCACCGAGCCGCCCATGCCCTGGGCCGCTTCGGCGATCGCGCGAGAATCGCGCTTCGCGCTGCCTTCGTTGAGCATGCCGGCCAGGATGCTGGCGAAGCCCGGGTGGGCCTTGTCGTCTGCGGCATAGCCGGCGCCGCGCACGGCCAGCACGAAGTCGACGCGCGGCAGGCCCTGGCGCGGCACGACCCAGACGGTCATGCCGTTGGACAGGGTCTTCTTGACGATCTGCGGCGTCGGGATCGGCTTTTCCTTTCCGTAGGGCGGCATCGGCAGCGACTTTCTGGAAGAAGTCAAGGAACCAGCCTTTGCTGCGGACGGGGCGTCCGCAGCAAAGGCTGGGGCGAACGCCATCGCGACGGCGAATGTGAGCATCAGTTTTTTCATCGATGCGCTCCTTATTTTTTATCGCCCGCAGCCGGTGCGGCCGGGGCTGCAGCCACCGCCGGCTTGGCGACGGGCTTGCGGTCAATGACGGTGCGGTTGTTCTTCACCAGGTAAGTAGCGGCGACGCGCTGCAGGTCGGCGGAGGTAACGCCCTCGATCCAGCCCGGGATCTTGTTGACGACGTTGGCGTCGCCCCACAGGGTCTGCAGCTTGGCCAGGGTGTCGGCGCGGTTGATGAAGGACTCGAGCGAGTTGTTCCAGTCGGCCAGCATGCGCGTCTTGACGCGCTTCAGGGTCGCCTCGTCGACGCCGTCGGTGACGACCTTCGCCACTTCCTCGTCGATCGCGGCCAGCACGGCGTCGGCGTTGCTGCTCGGCTTGTACAGCGCAAACACGGTCAGCAAGGTCGGGCCGTCGTAGGTCCAGGGGTCGACCAGGCCGAACAGCGAATCGACGTTGAGCGCGATCTCGCGGCCCTTGACCAGGCCCTGGTACAGGCGCGAGGCGTCGCCGCCGGCCAGCAGCTCGGCCAGCACCGCCATCGGCGCCTGGTCGCGGCTGCCGCGCTCCGGGATCTTCCAGGCCGCCGCGATCGCCGGCACCTGGGCCAGCGCGTCGGTCTGCTCGATGCGCTTCTCGGTCTTGTTCATCGGTTCGGAGAAGTCGCCGCTCTTCGGCGTCGGGCGCGCGGCGATGGAACCGAAGTACTTCTGCGCCAGCGCGAAGCCCTGGGCCGGGGTCACGTCGCCCGAGATCGCCAGCACCGCGTTGTTCGGGCCATAGTAGTCGCGGTGGAAGGCGCGCACGTCGTCCAGGCTGGCGCCTTCGAGGTCCTCGAAGCTGCCGTAGCCGTCGTGGTTGTTTTCCCACTTCTGGAAAGCGTGCTGGCTGATGTCGATCCACATGAAGCCGCCGTAGGGCTGGTTCTTCACGTTCACGCGGATCTCTTCCTTGACCACGTCCTGCTGGTTCTTCAGCGTCTTCTCGTTGAAGTCGAGGGTCTTCATGCGGTCCGCTTCCAGCCACAGGATCGGTTCCAGGGCCGACACCGGCGCGGTCTCGATGTAGTTGGTGAAGTCGGGCCGGGTCGAGCCGTTGTTGCGGCCGCCGCCGGCGGTGATGGTTTTATCGAAAACGCCCTTGGGGGCGTTTGGTGTCCCTTGGAACATCAGGTGTTCGAACAGGTGCGCGAAGCCGGTGCGGTTGCGCGGCTCGAGGCGCATGCCGACGTGGTAGACGACCGAGACGCCGACGGTGG
Organism: Massilia sp.; assembly: GCA_003520365.1. Taxonomy (GTDB): domain Bacteria; phylum Pseudomonadota; class Gammaproteobacteria; order Burkholderiales; family Burkholderiaceae_D; genus Telluria; species Telluria haematophila. Next base: position 695 of record DOUW01000130.1, on the reverse strand, counting down.
GCGAGCTGTGGTCTTCGGAGACGACCACGGTCATGCCGTTGTCGAGTTTCTTCACATGGACCGGCAGGTCCCACTTGTCGGACGTCGCCGCGAGGGCGGACATCGACAAGCCGAGCCCGGCCAGCAGGACGGGGAGTTGGCGCATGCGCATTGATGACCTCAATAAATGGCTGAAACGAAAAAGCGACCGCACCCGGGGCGCGGAGCAATTCATCTTAACGCAACGACATGCCAAAAAGTAATTTTTTGCGTATGTATATCGGCGTAGGAGACCGGCGATTCGGCAGTGATTCAGCAGTGATCCAGCGGCGATTCGGGCAGCCTGTCGGCGGATTCTGCGGTCTGTCGCATTCCGGGGCGCAGCGACCGAAGCGAGGGCTATAGTGCAGTCATTGCCAGTCTCGCTAGATTGCTTTAGTACAATTTATTACTGGAGTAGGGCGAGGCTTGCTGGTAGTGTTGCGGCTGCATGTCATTGTATTGACGAGGCTGCAACACAAGACGACACTGGAATCGGATACGGAGTATGTTCATGCACAAGTTTTTCAAGTTCGCGCTCGCGCTGTTCGGCCTGCTGGCGCTGGTGCGCCTGGCCGCGGCCGCGCCCGAGACGGCAGACGAAACCCGCGCCATCGATGCCCGCGTGGTGCGCGTCAAGCTCGACGGCCTGGTCGACCTGCGCATCCGCCAGGGCA
>DOUW01000451.1:1416-3262 GCA_003520365.1 Massilia sp. | reverse complement strand
CAGGGCCAGCAGGACGGCTACGACGCCGGCTTCGAGCAGGCACGCCTCGAGGGCTTCGAGGCCGGCCAGGCCGAGGGCCGCAGGCAGGGCCTGGAAGCAGGCCACGCCGAGGGCCTGGAGCGGGCGCTGGCCGGCTTCGAGGAGCTCGCCAAGCCGATCGACACCGCGCTCAAATCCCTGAAAAAACTCAAGAGCGACTACCGCGCCGCCCAGCGCAAGGAAGTCGTGGACCTGGTCGGCAAGATCGCGCGCCAGGTGATCCGCGCCGAACTGGCGCTGCAGCCGACCCAGCTGCTGGCCCTGGTCGACGAGGCCCTGGCCGCGATGCCGCCTTCGCGCGACACGGTCGAAGTGCTGATGAATCCGGAAGAACTGCGCCGCGTCAGCGAACTCGATCCGAAGCGCGCCAAGAAGTGGAACCTGCTGGCCGATCCGTCGCTTGCGCCGGGCGAATGCCGCGTCAAGTCGGGCGACCACGAAGTCGACGCCGGCTGCCAGGGCCGCCTGGCCGCCTGCATGGACCAGGTGCGCGAAGCCCTCGAAGTCGAAGGGGAAGAAGCATGACGACACTGAGCGACACCCTGCGCTCGCTCGACATCGGCGCGGTGCCGGTGGCCACGCCCACCGGCCGCCTGGTCGGCGCCCAGGGCCTGCTGCTGGAAAGCGTCGGCTGCAAGCTGCATACCGGCCAGCGTGCCCGCATCGAACTGGTCGACGGCGGCTGGCTCGACGCCCAGGTCGTGGGCTTCCGCGACAAGGTCTCCTACCTGATGCCGTTCAAGAAGGCCCATGGCCTGGCGACCGGCGCGCGCGTGCTGCCCGAGAAGAGCGCCAGCAAGCTGATGATCGGCCCGTCCTGGCTGGGACGCATGGTCAATGGCCTGGGCGAGGAAATCGACGGCCTGGGACGCCTGGGCGGCGACCAGCCGCTCGAGACCACGCCGCCGAAAGTGAACCCGTTGCGCAAGACCCCGGTCGACGAGCCGCTCGACGTCGGCGTGCGCGCCATTAATTCCATGCTCACGATCGGCAAGGGCCAGCGCGTCGGCTTGATGGCCGGCTCCGGCGTCGGCAAGTCGGTGCTGCTGGGCCTGATCACGCGCCAGACCGTGGCCGACGTCGTCGTGGTCGGCCTGATCGGCGAACGTAACCGCGAGGTGCGCGAATTCGTCGAGAAGTCGCTCGGCCCCGAGGGCCTGAAGCGCGCCGTATTGGTGGTCGCGCCGGCCGACGAGTCGCCGATGATGCGCGTGATGGCCACCGAACTGTGCCACTCGATCGCCGCGCACTTCCGCGACCGCGGCCAGAACGTGCTGCTGCTGTGCGATTCGCTGACCCGCTACGCGATGGCGCTACGCGAAGTGGCGCTGTCGCTGGGCGAGCCGCCGGCCACGCGCGGCTATCCGCCGTCGGTGTTCTCGAACCTGCCGCAGCTGGTCGAATCGGCCGGCAACGGCGAGAACCCGCAAGGCAGCATGAGCGCGATCTACACCGTGCTGGCCGAAGGCGACGACCAGCAGGATCCGGTGGTCGACACCGCGCGCGCGATCCTGGACGGCCACATCGTGCTCACGCGCGAACTGGCCGAACGCGGCCACTACCCGGCCATCGACGTGGCGCAATCGATCAGCCGCTGCATGGCCCAGGTCGTGAGCCCGGACCACGCGAACGCGGCGCGCAAGCTGAAGGCGGCGCTGGCGCGCCATGCGCGCGTGCGCGACCTGATTCCGCTGGGCGCCTACACGCCCGGCGCCGATCCGGAGACCGACCGCGCGGTCCGGCTGCAGCCGCACATCGAAGCCTTCCTGTGCCAGGGCACGCGCGAAGGCGCGCCGCTCGACACCTT
>DOUW01000451.1:0-1406 GCA_003520365.1 Massilia sp. | reverse complement strand
CATGAAGGTGACGAAATGAACCGGCGTGACGCGATCCACAGCCTCGACACGCTGGTGCAGCTGCGCAGCACCGAAGTCGAACGCCTGCAGACGGAGCTGGCGCGCCAGCAAGCCACGCGCGCGCGCTACCAGGCCAACCTGGAGCGCCTGCATGCGCTGGCCGAAGGCAGCGGCGCTTCGGGCCGGCTGGCCCCTGCCCTCGCGCTGAATTGCGGCCAGTACAAGCAGGCCGTGTTCGCGCTGGCCGACAGCCACCGCACCGACCTGCAGCTGCACGAAGCCAATATGGCGGTCGCGCAACGCAACCTGAATGCGGCGTGGACGCGCCGCGAACTGCTCGGCAAGGTGCTCGAGCAGCAGCAGGACGCGCACGCGCGCGAACAGGAACGCGCAGCAAGGAAGCGCGAGGACGACATCGCCACCCAATCGTGGCTGGCAGGACGGGCGTGAAGCCCCAATAAGGAGAATCCATGGCGATCAACACCAATTACGATCCGGCCACCACGGCCCAGGCGCTGGCGGAAAAATTCACGTCCGGCCGTCAGGCGATGCTGACGAACCAGACGAATGCCGCGACGGCCACCGAAAAGGCCCTGAACACGCTCGGCTCGGCGCTCAGCGCCTTCCAGAGCAGCCTGACCAGCCTGACCGGTGTCAACAAGACTATCGCCGCCAACAACGCGGCGTTCAGCGACACGGCGATTGCCAGCGCCAGCGCGACATCCACCGCGGCGGCCGGCAGCTACACCTTCTTCGTCGAGAAGGTCGCCAGTGCGCACAAGATCTCGTACGGCGGCCTGGCCGACTTCGCCGGCGGCGGCTCGCTCAAGCTGGGCAGCGGCAGCAACACCTTCACGATCGACCTGAGCGGCAAGACCACCTGGACGGTGCGCGACCTGGCCGCAGCGATCAATGGCGATACCAACAACACCAGCATCTCGGCGTCGGTCGTCACCACCGGCACCGGCGTGTCGGAACTGGTGCTGAGCGCGAAGTCCACCGGCGCCGCCAACGCGATCACGGTCGCCCCGAGCGGCGCCACCAGCGGCATCGATGCCAGCCTGGCCACGAAACTGGGCGCCACGCCGAACCAGCTGACCAAGGCGCTCGACGCCGTCCTGCGCGTCGGTTCGGAAACCGGCACCGCCATCACCCAGGCCAGCAACACCTTCAACGTGATCGACGGCGTGACCATGACGCTGACCAAGGCGCAAGCCGCCGGCAGCGCGCCGCTCACGCTGACGGTCGCGTCGGACACCTCGAAGACCACCGCCAACGCCCAGGCTTTCGTGGACGCCTACAACAAGCTGAAATCGACGATCGACGCCCTGGTCAGCCCGGCCGACCCGTCGAGCGGCTCGGCGGCCGGCGCCTTTGCCGGCGACAGCGGCGTGCGCGCACTGCGC
>DOUW01000496.1 GCA_003520365.1 Massilia sp. | reverse complement strand
GCGATCGCGGTGCTGATGCTGGCCCTAATCCTGGGCGCTTTCGTGAGCAAGCCGTGGCGGCGCCACCATCCGGCCGTGTTCTGGGCGCAATGGGTACAGGATATCGGCGATCTGCGCCACCAATGGGGCGAACTGGGCCAGCAGCGCCAGCGCCTGCTGGCCGCGGCCAGGCAGCTCGCGCCGAGCCTGGCCGAGGACAGCCCGGACACCCTGGTGCTGGTGATCAGCGAAAGCATGAATCGCAACAACATGAGCAGCTACGGCTATGCGCGTCCGACCTCGCCGGCGCTGTTCGCGCGCCAGCACGAGCTGGGCGAGCGCATGGAGGTGTTCCGCCACGCCTGGTCGGTGAACGCCTCGACCGTGCCGGCCCTGCGCAACCTCTTCTATTTCGGCAAGCCAGACGACCGCGAGCGCGTGCACCTGCTGGCGCTGGCGCGCGCGGCCGGTTACCGCACCTGGTGGATCAGCAACCACAACGACCTGGCGATCGAGCAGGAACACGCGCTGCTGGCCGACAACGTCGAGATCCTGAACCGCAAGCCCGGCCGCTCGTCCGAAGCGCTCGACGAGCACCTGCTGCCGGCGATGCGCAGCGCGCTGGCGGACCGCGCCCCGCGCAAGCTGATCGTGCTCCACATGCTGGGCCTGCATCCGAACTACGCGATGCGCCGCCCGGCCGGCATGCAGCCCTTCGCCCACGCGGCCGACCTGGTCGACGCCCGCCTGCGCAGCGAAGGCCGCCCCGGCTGGCTGCGCGACCTGCGCAACGACTACGATTCGGCGGTGCGCTACCACGACCAGACGGTCGCCGCCACGCTCGACATGAGCCGCCACGCGCCGGGCAAGCAGATGTGGGTCTACCTGTCGGACCACGGCCAGGAAGTCGGCCACACGATCGACCGCGCCGGCCATAGCGCCACCACGCCGGACGGCTACCGCATCCCGCTGATGGTCTGGAGCTCCTACCAGGACACCGCGCCGGGCTCAAGCCTGAGCCTGCCGGTGCGCGGCGACTGGCTGGCCCACAGCCTGACCAACCTGCTCGGGATCGAATGGCAGGGCGACCAGCCGGGCCAGGACGTATTCGACGCGCGCTACCGCTGGCAGCCGCCGCGCATGCCGGTGCCGATCGACTTCAATTCCTGACGGGCCGGTGCGTCTACAGGCGTGCCAGCGTCGCCGGGTCCGACTCGCCGTCAAAGAAGATGTCGAGGCAGGTCTGGAACACGGCCTCGTCGGGCGCGACGTCGGCGAACAGCGTCATCGAGGAACGGAATTTGCGGTCGTCGGGGCTGTCGAAGATCTGCCCGATCGCGATGTCGGGGTGGGTGGTGACCAGGCGCGCGCATTCGCGCAGGCGCGGGCCCAGCACCGGATGGGCCAGATAGGCGGCGGCCTCGTCGCTCGATCGGATCGCGTACTTGCGCGCCATCTCGCTGCTTCCCAGCCCTTCGAGCTGGGGAAAGACGAACCACATCCAGTGCGTGCGCTTGCGGCCGGTGCGCAGTTCGGCCAGTACGTCGGAGTACACCGGGTCTTGCGCGGCGACGAAGCGGTCCAGGTCGAAATCCTTGTCCATGGCATTCTCCCAGCGAGTACGTCGTCTTCATGCTACCGCGTTCCCCGGATTTGCTAAAGTGGCGTCCACGATGAAACCCGAACACCTGCCTCTGCTCCTGACGCGCGAAATGCCCTACGGTAAATATAAAGGGCAAAAGATCGCCGACCTCCCCGGCCACTACCTGGGCTGGTTCGCGCGCGAAGGCTTCCCGCGCGGCGAACTGGGCGAACTGCTGGCCCTGATGTACGAACTCGACCACAATGCCCTGCGCGGGCTGCTCGATCCGCTGCGCCGGGACCGGCGCTGAGCCTCCGCCGGGCGTGCCCCGCAGCGGTGCACCTTCGTTATAATGGCAGCGGTCTTTACGCTTTCCAGAACGCATGCAAAATACCATGCCCGCCGCTCCAACCGTCCTCGTCGTGGAGGACGACCAACACATCGCCGAAGTCCTGCGCTTCATGCTCGAGCGCCAGGGCTACCGGGTGGTGCACCTGGCCGACGGGCGCGCCGCCAGCGCCCACATCGCCGCCGCCGAAGCGCCGGGACTGGTGCTGCTCGACGTGATGCTGCCCTACGTCGACGGTTTCGAGATCGTTGGCCTGATCCGCTCGCAGCCGGCCTGGCGCGACGTGCCGGTGCTGATGCTGACGGCCAAGAACACCGAGCGCGACACCGTGCGCGCGCTCGACGCCGGCGCCAACGACTTCGTCATCAAGCCCTTCCAGCCGCAGGAACTGCTGGCCCGCGTGCGCCGCTTCCTGAGGACCGGCGCATGAGCATGCCCCGGCAAGCGGGAGGCCCCCGCGCCGCGGCCCGGCTGCGTACCTAGCATGCAGGCCCTTCCCGTGGCCGGCGCGGCGCAATCCTCCATCTTCATCACCGCCGCGGTCTGGACCGGTTTTGCCGCACTGCTCCTGACGGCGCTGCTCGGCCTGCAGATCATCGTGATGCGCATGAGCCTGCGCCGGCGCGAACGCATCGACGCGCGCGCGCTGACGCGCT
>DOUW01000239.1 GCA_003520365.1 Massilia sp. | reverse complement strand
CCGGCTTCGGCGGCGCGACCGCCGCCAAATACGTGCGCATCCTGGGCGGCGGGGACATCGATGTCACCCTGGTCGACCAGCACGCCGCCCTGGTCTCCTGCCCGGTCAGCAATCGGGTGCTGGCCGGCGAAAAGACGCTGGAGCAGCTGACGTTCGGCTACGACGCGCTGCGGCAGGCCCATGGCATCCGCTTCGTGCAGGGCCGCGTGACGGCGATCGATGCCGAGCGGCGCCGCATCGTGGTGGCCGGCAGTGGGCGTCCAGACGAGCGGCTGCCGTACGATCGGCTGATTGTCGCTCCCGGCATCGATTTCATCTACGACGCCTACCCGATGCCGGCCCGCGCGCAGCGGCAGATTCCCCATGCCTGGAAAGCCGGGCCGCAAACGCGCCTGCTCCGCCAGCAGCTGCTGGCCATGCCGAACGGCGGGGTGTTCACGATCGTGATCCCGCCGCAGCCGTATCGTTGTCCGCCCGCGCCCTACGAGCGTGCCTGCCAGGTGGCGTTCTACCTGAAAACGCACAAGCCGCGCTCGAAGGTGGTCGTGCTCGACGCCAACCCCGTGATCACCTCGAAACGCATCCTGTTCGAACGGGCCTGGCGCGACCTGTACCCGGGCATGGTCGAGTATGTGCCGGGCAGCGAAGTGCGGCAGGTCGAGCCGGCGACGAAGACCGTCAGGACCGTGTTCGACACGGTCCGGTCGGACGTGCTGAACCTGGTTCCGCCGCAGCGGGCAGGGCGGATCGCCCTCGACAGCGGCCTTGCCGATGCCGAGGGACGCTGGTGCGAGGTCGATTTCCTCAGCTATGCATCGAAGCGCCTGCCTGGCGTGCACGTCATCGGCGATGCGGTCGACTCCGGCCTGCCGAAGTCGGCCCACATGGCCAACGCCCAGGCCAAGGTCTGCGCGCGCGCCGTGGTGGCCCTGATGCGGGGCGAAGCGCTTGACCCGGCCCCGGCCTTCGACAACACCTGCTACAGCTTCGTCGACGACAGGCAGGCGATGCGCATCTCGACCCTGTACCGCTACGATCCGGCCAAGGCGAGCATGGAGGCGGTGGCCGCGGGGATCCTGTCGGACCATCCGTCGCTGCAGGAAGGCCGGGATGCCGACGCCTGGGCAAGGCGGGTCTGGACCGACGCGCTCGGCTAGCGGTTACGCCACGCTGCGCGTTCCGGGCCTGCGAAAGTTGTCGAAGGCTTAAGCATCTTTAAAGAAACTCCCCGTATAAAGTCGACATCGACCACATCGATCCACCACCTGCCTGGAGATTCGCATGAAGGACCTCATCCGCGCCAACAAGGGTTTCATCCTGTTCCTTTGCCTGTTCGGCGTGTTCCGAACGGCGGTCGCGGACTGGAACCCGATTCCATCTTCCTCGATGCGTCCGAACCTGCTGGAAGGCGACGTGGTCTTCGTGAATCGCCTGGCCTACGACCTGAAGGTCCCGCTGACCAACAACATCGTCACCCATACGGGCGAACCGCGGCGCGGCGACGTCGTCACGTTCGATTCGCCGCAGGACGGTACGCGCCTGATCAAGCGCCTGGTGGCGCTGCCCGGCGACGTGGTCGAGCTGCGCAACGAGCGCCTCGTCATCAACGGCCACGAGGCGCAGTGGGGCCCGGTCGAGCAGGTGGTCGAATCCTTCGGCGCGGCCGCCATCCCGGCGCTGCGCGTGCGCGAGCAGATCGATGGCCGCGCGCGCCAGGTCCAGTTCGTCCCGCAGATCAAGACGCCGGTGCGCAACTTCGGCCCGGTGACGGTGCCCGCCGGCCAGTACCTGATGCTGGGCGATAACCGCGACAACAGCGCCGACTCGCGCTACATCGGCTTCGTGCCGCGCGACCACCTGATCGGCCGTGCCGAACGGGTGCTGGTCTCGGCCGATACCCTCGGCAACTGGATGCCGCGTTTCGAACGCTTCGGCATGTCGCTGGGGGACTGAGCCGCGCTGCCGGAATTGGCATCAATTGGCAGAAAATAATTTCGAGAAGATAACTTTTAGCGGCAAGCTGGGTTACAATGCCGCATGACCCTGCCAGGAGTAGGGGATTCGAATGGCGCAGCAACCGTTCCGGCCGCAAGGCCGCGGTCCATGCGCAGCCGGCTTATCGGTCGTGGTCCGGTAAGCCTTGCCTTACTGCCGGCCACGCTCGGGTGCCGCTCTGCGGCGGTCGCGGCGCAGCCGTTCGATCAAGTCCAATGCCGAGAGTTGCCGTGCCGCTCACCCACCTGTCCAGACCTGGCCCGTCCATCGACCGCCATCGCGCCGAATTCGCGGACCCCGCACTCGAAGAGCGTTTCCTCCAGCACATGCTGCCGGAGCGTAACGCGCAACTGAAGGCCAGCATGCTGTTCTCGGCGGCTTTCTTCGTCGTGTTCGGGGTGACCGATATCGCGACGCTCGGCCCGACGTTCACCGCCTGGGTGCTGGTCGGCCTGCGCGTGGCGGTGGCGCTGGGCGCGCTGGGCGCCTGCGCCGCGATTGCCGCCCACCCCGATTCGGTGGCGCTGTCGGTGCGCGCCACCTGCTGGGTCCTGGTCGCTGGGCTCGCGGTGTTCACGGCGGTGTGCTGGTTCCAACCGGATTCGATGGCGTGGAACCTGATGTCGCTGTCCGTGATCGTCATGGCCGTGTATATCGTGTTTCCGAACCGCTTCCTGTATGCGGTGGCGATCGGCGTCGGCGCCAGCGTGGTATTTGCCGCGATGCTGCTGGTGCAGGGCCGCCTCACGGGGGACGACATGGTGGCCCTGGTCCTGCTGCTCGCTCTCGGCAATGGCCACGGCTATATCGCCGCGCGGCGCCTGCAGCTCGCCCAGCGCGAGCAGTTTCGCTCGACCCTGCTGCTGCAGGAGCTGGCCGACCGCGATCCCCTGACCGGTTGCCTGAACCGGCGCGTGCTCCAGGAAGGCATGCTGGACGCGGAGCTGGCCCGTGCCCGCCGCTACGGCAGCGCCTTGTCGGTAATCCTGTGCGACATCGACCATTTCAAGCGCATCAACGATACCCATGGCCACGCGGCCGGCGACCAGGTGCTGTGCGCCTTCGCCGCCTTGCTGCGCACGATGACGCGCGAGACCGTCGACAGCGTCATCCGCTACGGCGGCGAGGAGTTCCTGGTGGTCCTGCCGCAGACCGAACTGGCGGGGGCGCAGGCGCTGGCCGAGCGCATCCGCGACGCCTTTGCCAGGGCATCCTGTCCGCTCCCGGGCGGCGCCCGCGTGCGCGCGACGGCGAGCTT
>DOUW01000238.1 GCA_003520365.1 Massilia sp. | reverse complement strand
CCGTGCCCACGCGTTACGTGTTCGTCCGGCGTCCGCTGCGGCAAGGCGTCGCTCCGCGGCTGAACCGCAGCCGGTACACGAAACCAAGCAATCTACAGGTCCATTTTTGCGTTCGCAGGACGCTTTCGACACGCCGCGTGGATACGCAGTGTTCGACGAATCAAACGCCAACCTTGTTCATGGTTCCGCGTGGGCACGGCGTGCCCACCCTACAGCCCATCCGTTAGGCTATCATGACGCCCTTATCCATACAGGCCGCAGGCATTCGCCCCGCCGCGCCCTCCCCGCATTCCAAGGCAACATACGTGTTTAATGTTCTTTCCCTTGACGTCGACGCGGCGATCAAGACCCTCGTGCTCACGCTCGACCTGGTCGGCACCTTCGTCTTCGCCCTGTCCGGCGCCACCGCCGGCGCGCGGCGCCGCCTCGACATCTTCGGCGTGCTGGTGCTCTCCTTCGTCGCCGCCAACTCGGGCGGCATCGTGCGCGATCTGCTGATCGGGGCGACGCCGCCGGCGGCGATCAGCGACTGGCGCTATCTCGGCGTCTCGCTCATGGCCGGCGTCGTGATCTTCTTCTGGTACCCGGTCATCAACCGCCTGCAAAGCCCGGTGCTGTTCTTCGACGCCGTGGGTCTCGCCCTGTTCTGCGTGGCCGGCGCCCAGAAGGCCCTCGTGTTCGGGCTGACTCCGTTGATGGCCGCCCTGCTCGGCATGCTGACCGGGATCGGCGGCGGCATCGCGCGCGACGTGCTGCTGTCGAACGTGCCGGGCGTGTTCAGGTCGGACATCTATGCGGTCGCGGCCCTGGCCGGCGCCACCGTGGTGGCGGTCGGCCACGTGCTGGGATGGCCGACGACCTTCACCGCCGTCGGCGGCGCGGCGCTCTGTCTGGGGCTGCGGCTGGCGGCGATCCACCGCGGCTGGCATTTGCCGACGGCGCGCTGGCCGGAGCAGACCGAGGCCCATCGCGACGAGGAGCGCTGACGCCTTTGGCGCTTATAGCGTCATCAGACGCCAGCAGCGAACAATTGGTGAGATTTCAAGCATGAGCAAGCGGATATACTTCAGTTGCGATATGGCACGCCTAGATGCCAACCTGAAAGACACCCATAGCTCCGGCAATCGGCACCATCATGCGCTTGCCGGACGTGCTCACCCATCCTGAGAATGATGAATAGATTCGCTATTGGCCTGCTCGTCGGGCCTCTGCTGGCGGGTTGCGCCCCAGACTCCACCTTGTCGGAAACCAAAGTCAAGCTGGTAGAAGCAAACCAGAAAATCGCTGCGCTCGAAAAAGAGCTCGCTGAAGCGAAGTCCTCGGCTCCCGGTGCGGGGCCTACTCCAGCACCGCCGAAAGAGAGCGCCCCCGCTTCGCCATCACCAGTAGATGACGAAACCAGCAAGACTGGCCCGCAGTGGGACTACGACGTCAACGAAGACCTGATGTCCGGAAGTAAGCGCTACACGGCGTCGCTGAAAAGCGCGAATACGGTGTCTTTCGGATTTCCATATGGTGGCGAACAACACGGCACCTTGACGCTCCGCACCGTGCAAGGAAAAGGCAAGGACGTCTTATTCTATATCCAGCGAGGGCAGATCCTTTGCCCGTCTTACCAAGGCTGCAACGTGCTGGTGAGATTCGACGACGAGAAGCCAATGCGCTTTGCAGCAAACGGACCGGCAGACCATAGTTCCGAACTCATCTTTCTCGAAAATTATAGTAAGTTCATAACGAAGCTCAAGAAAGCCAAACGCGTTCGCCTTTCCGTCGACATTTACCAGAATGGCGCGCCGGCATTCGAATTCGACGTGAGTGGCTTCGATCCGGATAAATACCAGCCAAAATAAACGATCGGTGGCCGCAGGGCCGCATCGACATTCGATGCCGTGTTCGGCGGCTTGATACATCAAAGAACGGAAACGAATTCCTCCGGCCACGGCCCTTCGCGCGGCGGCCGCGGCGCCATCGCCCCCGACGTGCTGCTGTCACGCAAGCCTGGCGTATTCAGGCCGAACATCTCTGACGCGGCAACCGGACCGATCCGAGAAGACTTGCCGGTCGAAACATCGAGAAGCCGAAGCACAACACAACGATACCCCGTGGCGACAAAGCCAAGTCGAATGAATCTTCTTCACGGGAAGTCCTTCGGTTCTGTCTGCTCTTTGCAACAGTGTAGATTTTGTCCATAAGCGAGCGTAACCTTGGTGTGACCAAGTCATTTATGCACAGCAGTATGGAGTCTTTCTCGCGCTGTTTGGTGCACGCCGACGCAGCAAAATTGCATCCTGCGTCTGGACGGTTTTCACAATCCTGGTCTTATCAGTCCAGGGATGTTCCACCATCGATACGGGAGAACGTTGTGAACATCGCTGACATTGCCATGAAAAATGGCAACTACCTCTTGTCACTCGTCCTTGCCGCCGTGCTCCTGTCCGGATGTGCATCCGTCGACTATACAAAACACGAAAAAGGCGCTTTCTGGTGCAACGAACCCTTGAAATTGTCGGACGGGGTCCACTTCGACGAACGCCACCTGAACGCAGCAAGACGCGGTTACTTGTACGCCCTGGCCGCTGCCTGGGTATTACAGACAACCAATCCTGAAGGCGCGGATCACTGGTTCAATCTGCCGGCGAGAATAAAACCAAGCGAGGGACTTCCGCGTCACCACTCTGGCTTCGAAGTCAGGACGTTTGAAGTCAAGGAAGATCCCAGCGATCCTGTGCTTTCCGAGGTTGTCGTTGCATTTACTGGATCCAACGATCGTGATGACTGGCTCTTTACCAATTTCCTGTTCAGCCAAAGGCAATATGAACTTGCAAGGGAATATGTAAAGCAGGTGGCGCAAAAGTATCCAGGGATCAGGCTGGTGGTTACCGGGGTATCTTTGGGCGGAGCGTTGGCGGGCCACGTCACCAAACGCGAAGAAACACGCGATTACATTGCGGAGGCTTGGCTTCTTAATCCCAGCCCCAAACTCTACGCGAACGATCAAGTCGACCAGCGAATATGGGTACTCGCAATGCGCGGAGAAATCCTGCATGCTGTCCGGACGCCATTCATGGAAACGATCTGGCCAGGCATCAATCGTATTGGTGCGCCATGGTACCAGACCGCAGACGACTTCTATCAAGTCAAGTCCAGTGTCGTTTATGCGCACTTTAGATGGCTTATAGCAAGGAACGTCCTTTTCGTCGCTGACTACGCTCACCTCCAGCACAAGCTGGGACCAGTTGATCCCCGCAGGGTAAATGAGCCTAGAGAAATTCTTGAAGCGTCATGCTTCCGAGCTTGCGCGAAGGAAAAAGAGTGGCAGCAAATTGTTGAGGGACGAAACGCGGGGATTCCGTACGAAGAAATCAAGATCGTGCCCTGGGCTTGTATGAAACCATCCCAATAGCGCTAGCAATTCGCGGCGCATATCACCTGACCAAAGCATCTTGTTTTGCATTCGATCCTCATACGAGTATCCAGGACTGCATGACGCATGATCACGGTCTTGTTCAAACGTCTCACCGATCAGAGGACGGAAACAAATTCCTCAGTCCGCGGTCTTTCGCGCGGCGGCCTTGGCGCCATCGACGTGCCGAACGCCACGAAGCAGATCGCCTGCTCGTGCGGCGCCAGGCGCAGCAGATCGCGCATGCCCGCGCTGTTCATCGCCGCGCCGCTGGCCAGGCCGCTCGCAAAACCCAGCGCCTGGGCCGCGGTCAGCATGTTCTGCACCGCGCAGCCCAGCGACACCAGCTTTTCGGCGGTCGGGGTCCTGCCTTTCGGCGCGTCGTCCAGCACCGCCACAAGCAGGCAGGGCGCATGGAAGGCCTTGT
>DOUW01000386.1 GCA_003520365.1 Massilia sp. | reverse complement strand
GGGCGCGGCGAGCGCGCCGCCGGCGCCCATGCCGATCACGAGGGCGCCCGCGCCCATGGCGCCGGTGCGCATGAAGCGGCGGCGCGAAGCGGAAACCGGGGCGCTCATTTCTTGCCCTTTCCGTTGGCGGCGATCTCGGCGGCGCGGTGGATGCCGGCGCGGATGCGGGTGTAGGTGGCGCAGCGGCACAGGTTGCCGGCCATGGCCTCGTCGACCTGGGCATCGGTCGGTTTCGGATGCTGCTTCAGCAGGGCGCAGGCGCTCATGATCTGGCCCGACTGGCAGTAGCCGCACTGCGGCACGTCGAGTTCCTGCCAGGCCTGCTGCAGCGGGTGCTGGTGGTGCTTGTCCAGGCCCTCGATGGTGACGATCTTCTGGTTGCCGAGGCTGGAGACCGGCGTCAGGCAGGAGCGGGTCGGCACGCCGTCGATGTGGACGGTGCAGGCGCCGCACATCCCGGCGCCGCAGCCATACTTGGCGCCGACCAGGCCGAGCGAATCGCGCAGGGCCCACAGCAGCGGGGTGTCGGCGTCGACATCGACCTGCTGCCGTTTGCCGTTGATGTTCAGCGTAATTTGACTCATGGGCTCATCCTTGCCTGATAATAAACTTGAGCATGCTACCAAAACCCGGCAATAAAAAACCCGGCAATGACCAGTTTATTGTTGGCAAATTGTTGCAGCCGCGACGGCGTGGTACATCCACGACGCCGTCGCGTTCGCTATGCGGATTGCATGGTGCTTTTTTGTTAACTGCATATAATCGCCGCTGATATGACAACAGGCGAGAGACCATGTCCGAGATGCAGTTTGCGAGTAATGTGCGTGACCTGAGCGATGCCACCGGCGTCGACGCCGGCTTCCAGTTCGAGTTTTATTGCGAGCGTTGCAGCGACCGCTGGCGCACCCACTTCAAGCCCTACCGCAGCGCCCAGGCATCGGGCTGGCTGCAGAAGGGCGCCAGCATGTTCGGCGGCATGCTGGGCAATGCCAGCCGGGTCCTCTCGGGGATGGCCGAGGCAGGCTGGCACAGCGCACGCGACGCGGCCTTTACCGAGGCCATCGCCGCAGGCAAGGCGCATTTCAACCGCTGCGGAAATTGTCACGACTATGTGTGCGGCACCTGTTTCGACGCGGCGAACGGCCTGTGCTTCAACTGCGCGCCGAATGTCCAGGTGAAGATCACCCAGGCGCGGGCGGCCGGCGAAGTGTCCGCCGCGTCCGAACGCGCCACGGCCGAGGGAAAGGTGCGCGGCGGGCGCCACGCCGTCGACGAGGCGATGCAACTGGTCTGCCCGCAATGCCGGGCCGAGACCCACGGCGGCAAGTTCTGCCCGGAATGCGGCTTCAGGATGGTGCAGCAGGTCGCTTGCACGAGCTGTGCGACGATGCTGCAGCCGGGGACCAAGTTCTGCACGGAGTGCGGGACGCGACAGAGCTGAACGGGCCTGCGCCGGCCCCGCCTGCATGGCCGAGAGCGCCGCGTTCAGATCCCTTCCGGATACGTCTCCGGCGGTTCGCCCGAATGCCAGCCGCTGGTGGCGTCGAGCGGCACCAGGGCGTCGGTGCGGTCGATGTGGATGATGGCGTCGAATTGCTGGGCCATCTGGGCGTTGAAGTAATGGCTCTGGCGTTCGCTGCGCGGCAGGTAGAGCACGCCGATCGCGCGTTCCAGCCGGCGTTCGAGCATCAGGCGGCGCACCGGGGTGTCGTCGCGCAGGTTCAGGTAGTAGCGCGGCAGGCCGACCTGGTGCAGCAATTCCTCGTAGCTGCCGTGCAGGGCGGGGCGCACGCGCTTGCGTTCAGCCGGGCCATCCCACTCCGACGCGGCCGTGACGTGGCCGTCGTAGGTCGAGAAGCCGATCAGGCAGGTCTGGCCGGGGTAGGCCTTGCGCGCCAGTTCGCCGACGTTCCATTCTCCCAGGCCGCCCACTTCGGTCGCGCGGGCGTCGCCGATGTGGGAATTGTGTTCCCAGACCACGATCTTCGCCGGCTCGCCGTCGCGCGAGAGGTGGCGCGCCAGCGCGTCCAGGGTTTCCGCCATGTGGCTGTCGCGCAGGTTCCAGGACGAGATGCGGCCGCGGAACATGGTGCGGTAGTATTCTTCGGCATTCTTGACCAGGCGCGCGTTCTGCTGGGCGTAGAAAAAGGCGTCTTCGGCGGAGGCACCGTCGGCCTGCATGTAGTCGAAGGCGCGCTGCTGCAATTCCTGCAGCTGGGTCAGCACCCCTTGCTGGCAGGATTCCGACAGGCCGACGCCGGTGGCATAGCCGTAGTGCTGGCTGTCCTCGCCGTAGTGGTCGAAGCAGGCATAGCGGCGCCGCGCTTCCGCTGCGGCGGTCGGGTCGACTTGTTCGAGGTAGTTCAGTACTTCCTTTACCGACGTAAAGAGGCTGTACAGGTCGAGCCCGTAGAACCCGACCTTCGGGCCGGCGCGCACGCCCTCGTTATGGGCGCGCAGCCAGTCCACGAAGGTGGATACGTCGGTGTTGCGCCACATCCAGGCCGGGAAGCGCTCGAAGCCGGACAGCGCCTCGTTCGCGGAGCCGTCGCGGCCTTCGCCGCGCACGTAACGGTTGACGCGATAGGCATCGGGCCAGTCCGCCTCGACGGCCACGGCGGTGAAGCCCTTTTCGCGGATCAGGCGCTGGGTGATGCGCGCCCTTTCCTCGTAGAAGTCGTGGGTGCCGTGGGTCGCTTCGCCGATCAGGACGAAGCGGGCGTCGCCCACGAGGTTCATCAGGGCGTCGTAGTCGCCCGGCCCGCCGTCGAGCGGGTGGGCGGCATCCGCCAGGGCGGCGGCGCTGATGTCTGTCGCGGTCACCATGACCTCGGGTCAGTGCGGCTCAGTGCAGGAAGCGGCTGCCCGGCTTCTCGCGCGACGCGGCGTCGCGCGGGATCACCCCGCGTTCGATGAAGTGCTTCATGCGGGCGAGGTCGTCGTCCATCTGGCGCTTCGGGTCCGCGCCGAGCAGCACCGCCAGCCCGTGGCCGACCATGCCGGCCGGCGGCGTGTACGACAGGCGCACGGTGGCGATGGTGCCGCCG
>DOUW01000334.1:2817-3191 GCA_003520365.1 Massilia sp. | reverse complement strand
GCCGCGGCCTCGGCCGGCGCGGGCTGGCCCTTGCCGGCGAACGCATACCAGCCGCCGGCGGCGAGCAGCGCCAATACCAGCGCGATGGCCGGCTTGCGCCAGCGGCGCCGGGTTGAGAGGGGAGTCGCATTGGAAAGCGGCAGGGTTTCGATTTTCATGGCGGCCGTTGTTTGAATTGTTGGAAAAGGCGGTATTTGAGCGTGAGGCGCTTCAGGAGGCGCCCGTGCTCCACCTTGTGCAAGGCGGAGCTCCGTGCGCATGGTGAGGACTATAGAAATTGGCAACTCGAAGCGCCAACGGAATGCGACAAGCAGGCGTTTCCGGACGCTGAAGTGCAGAAAAAGCGGACCAAACGTTGGCCAACCCGGGGGGGG
>DOUW01000334.1:0-2705 GCA_003520365.1 Massilia sp. | reverse complement strand
GCCGCGTTTTCCTATAGAAAGGCTTCTTGTGAACGACGACGCGCCGGGCCCGCTGCTACCGCCGCTGCCGCTGGCCCTGCCCGACGGCCAGGGCCGGGAGGCGCTCGATGCGCTCTACCGCTTCGTGGCGGCGATCGAGCTGACGCCCGCGGTGGCCGTGCATAGCCAGGACCGCGCCGGCATCGTGCGCTTCTGGAACCGGGCCTGCGCCAAGCTGTTCGGGGTGCCGGCGCAGCAGGCGCTCGGTCAGCCTTTCGCCAGCCTGGTGTCGCACCTCGAGCAGCAGGACGAATTCGACCGCAGCATCGCCGCCATCTGGTCCACCCTGCAGGCGCCGCCGGCGCGCGAGTGGCATGTGCAGTGTCTGGACGGGCGCCGCCTGTGGCTGCACTCGAGCCATTTTCCGGTCATCGGGGAGGGCGGAGCGCAACAGGTGTTCTGCATGGAGATGGACATCAGCGCGCGCAAGGAGATCGAAGGTACGCTGCAGCAGGCCGCGCTGGTGTTCGACAATGCGCGCGACGCCATCCTGGTCATGGACCGCGATTACCACGTGCTGGCGGTCAACCGCGCCTACACGACCATGACCGGCTTCCATGCGCACGAGATCATCGGCGCCAGCCTGCCCAGCCTGCGCCTGGGCGTGCAGGACCAGGCCTTCTACGACCGCATCCTGCGCCACATGGACCGCCACGACCACTGGGAAGGCGAATTGTGGAGCGTGCGCCGCGACGGCGCCCCCTTTCCGATCCGCGCCTCGCTGTCGGCGATCCGCGACGCGCAAGGCGAGGTCACCAGCTACATGGCGCTGCTGTCCGACATCACCGACCGCAAGCGCATGGAAGAGGAAGCCCGGCGCCTGGCCCACCACGACCCGCTGACCAGCCTGCCCAACCGCGTGCTGTTCATGGACCGGCTGGCCCAGGCGCTGGCCGGCAACCGCCGCCAGCATGCCGAGTTCGCCCTGATGTTCCTCGACCTCGACCACTTCAAGGCCATCAACGACACCCACGGCCACGAGGCCGGCGACGCCGTGCTGCAGGAAGTGGCGGTGCGCCTGGCGCGCTGCGTGCGCGGGGTCGACACCGTCAGCCGCCTGGGCGGCGACGAATTCGTGGTGCTGCTCACCGACATCGGCGGCGCCGACCAGGCCGCGCACGTGGCCGCCACCGTCATGCAGTCGGTGGCGCGGCCGGTGGCGGCCGGCGGACGCGAGATCAGCCTGTCGGTCTCGATCGGCATCGCGCTCTGTCCCAGCGACGGCCAGGACGCCAAGACCCTGCTGCGCCATGCCGACGTAGCGATGTACCATGCCAAGCAGAACGGGCGCAACGAATTCTGCTTCTTCAGCCCGGCCATGAACGCCCACGTGCACGAGCGCGTGCAGACGGAAAACCGCCTGCGCCGCGCGCTCGCCAACGGCGAGTTCGTGCTCGATTACCTGCCCGAGGTCGACATTGCCAGCGGGCGCACGGTCGGCGTCGAGGCCCTGATCCGCTGGCGCGATCCCGAGCGCGGCCTGCTGCTGCCCGAGCAGTTCATCCACGCGGCCGAGGAATCCGGCCTGATCGTGCCGATCGGCCAATGGGTGCTGCGCGAAGCCTGCCGCCAGGCGCGCCAGTGGCGCGACCAGGGCTATCCGATGGTGGTGGCGGTCAACCTGTCGAACGTGCAGTTCATCCACAACAACCTGGTGCACTACGTGGACGAGGCGCTGCAAGGTTCCGGGCTGGCGCCGGAATACCTGGACCTGGAAATCACGGAAGCGGTGGTGATGAACAGCGGCTCGGCCACGCGCGAGACCATCGACGCCTTGCGCGGACGCGGGGTGCAGCTGACCATCGACGACTTCGGCACCGGCTTTTCCAGCCTGACCAGCCTGCGCCTGTTGCCGCTATCGAAACTCAAGATCGACCGTAGTTTTGTGGACGAGATCACGCGCGCGCCCGACCAGGCCGTCATGATCCCGGCCATCATCGCGGTGGCGCGCAGCCTCAGGCTGCGGGTGGTCGCGGAAGGCGTGGAAACGATCGAGCAGCTGCATTACCTGCGCCAGCACGGCTGCGACGAATACCAGGGGCATTACGCCGCGATGGCGACCGGCACGCCGCCACTTACATCCCCGCATCCATGAGGCCGTGGCTTTCGTCGAACAGGCGGATGCGCGCCAGCACCTGGCCGTGGTCCGAGGCTTCGGGCAATTCCAGGTCGAGGTGGTCGTTCAGGTAGAGCACGTCGATCACCTCGCCGATCGCGTTCGGCAGCGCGGCATTGAATTCTTCCGACACCAATATATGGTCGATGGTCGAGTAGTGGCCCTCGTGCACGCTCGAAAAGCCCAGGTGGCGTGCATGGTCGACCCGGCGCTGCACCTGGCTGGCGTCGTACAGGCGGTCGCCCAGCGGCGTGCCGGCGCCGAGCACGATGCTGGTGGTGACGGAATCGGCGACGTCGTTGAAGTCGCCCAGCACCACGCGCGGGCGGCGGTTGGCGCGGCCCATCTCGGTGAGCAGCACGCGCAGGGCCGCGGCCTCGGTACCGCGCCGGATCAGGGAGCGCAGGCAGGCCAGCGCATACAGGGCCGGGTCTTCGCCGGTGTCGCCGGTGCGGGAATCGGGCCGGCGCGATTTCAGGTGCACTACCACCACGTCGATCGCCACGTCGGGCGTCGCCTGGACCACGGCATGCAGCGGCGCACGGGTGAA
>DOUW01000332.1 GCA_003520365.1 Massilia sp. | reverse complement strand
AGCGTCGCTTTCGACGTAGGCGCCCTCTTTAGTCCCGTCGAACACGTAGTCGGTCGAGTAGTGCACCAGCCAGGCGCCGCAGGCGGCGGCTTCCTCGGCCAGCACGCCGGGGGCCAGCGCGTTCACGCGCTGCGCGGTGTCGGCGTCGCTTTCGGCCTTGTCGACCGCGGTGTAGGCGGCGGCGTTGACGATCACGTCCGGCGCGAACGCGCGCACGCAGGCGCGCAGCGACTCGGGCTGTGCGAAATCGGCCCCTTCGCGGCCCAGCATGCGCAGCTCGCCCAGCGGCGCCAGCGCGCGCTGCAGTTCCCAGCCGACCTGGCCGTCCTTGCCCAATAACAGGATCTTCATGCGTCGTACTGCCTTTCCATCCATTCGCGGTAGGCGCCGCTGGTGACGTTGCCCACCCAGTCCTGGTGGTCCAGGTACCACTGGACCGTCTTGCGGATGCCGGTCTCGAAGGTTTCGACCGGACGCCAGCCCAGCTCGCGCTCGAGCTTGCGCGCGTCGATCGCATAGCGGCGGTCGTGGCCCGGACGGTCCTTCACGAAGGTCATCTGGGCGGCGTAGGGCTGGCCGTCGGCGCGCGGCGCCAGTTCGTCGAGGATGGCGCACAGGGTGCGCACGACGTCGATGTTGGCCTTCTCGTTCCAGCCGCCGACGTTGTAGGTCTCGCCCAGGCGGCCGGCTTCGAGCACGCGGCGGATCGCGCTGCAGTGGTCGGTGACGTAGAGCCAGTCGCGGATCTGCTGGCCGTCGCCGTAGATCGGCAGCGGCTTGCCGGCCAGCGCGTTGTGGATCACCAGCGGAATCAGTTTTTCCGGGAAGTGGTAAGGACCGTAGTTGTTCGAGCAGTTGGTGGTCAGTACCGGCAGGCCGTAGGTGTGGTGGTAGGCGCGCACCAGGTGGTCCGACGCGGCCTTGCTCGCCGAGTACGGGCTGTTCGGCTCGTAGCGGTGGGTTTCGGTGAAGGCCGGCGCATCGGCGCCGAGCGAGCCGTAGACCTCGTCGGTCGACACGTGCAGGAAGCGGAACGCGGCGCGCTCGCTGTCGGGCAGCGCGCTCCAGTAGGCGCGCACCGCTTCGAGCAGGTTGAAGCTGCCGACGATGTTGGTCTGGATGAAGGCGCCCGGGCCTTCGATCGAACGGTCGACGTGGCTCTCGGCCGCGAAGTTCAGCACCGCACGCACCTTGTGCTCGGCCAGCAGGCGCGCCACCAGGGCGCCGTCGCCGATGTCGCCGTGCACGAACACGTGACGGGCGTCGCCCTTCAGGCTGGCCAGGTTCTCGAGGTTGCCGGCATAGGTCAGCTTGTCCAGGTTGACGACGGTCTCGTCGTTGTTCGCGAGCCAGTCGAGGACGAAGTTCGACCCGATGAAGCCGGCGCCGCCGGTCACAAGAATAGTCATGCTTGATGCTTCCCTAGTTAATTACTGAATATGTTGTTATCGCCATGCGCGTCGTGCGCGCACGGCATGTATTACAGGCCCAGTACCACTTTCGCGGCGACGGCGATCTGGTAAATAATCTGCGTCATGTCCTTGAAGATCTGGCGCGACTTGACGTCGACCTTCGGCAGCACCAGCACTTCGTCGCCGGCGCGCAAGCGCGTGTCCGGGTTGCCTTCCTCGAAGCTGCCGTCGCGGTGGGCGATCACCACGCGCGAGTTCTCCGCGTTCTGGGTATAGCCGCCGGCGCGGGCGATGTAGTCGCGCACCTTCAGCGCGCCGTCGAAGGCGACCGCGTTCGGGAACAGCACCTCGCCGCTCACCAGCACCAGGCCGTCGCGGGTCGGGATGCGCAGCACGTCGCCGTTTTCCAGCAGCAGCTCGTCGCGCGCCGCGTTCGAGGCGATCTGCACCTGGCCGCTCGGCTCGATCTTCTTGGCCCGCTCGACCCACTGCAGGATCAGGTCCGACTCCTGCTTGCGCAGCACCGCTTCGTCGCTGGTGCCGCTGCGCGCGGTCAGCACCGCCGACTCGAGGCTGCGCATCGAGGTCTGCAGCATGGCGCGCTGGCGCTCGCGCACGCTGACGCGGTAGAGCTGGATGCTGGCGGCGTCCGACAGCGGCGTCATGCGCACCTGGCCGAGCAGCGCGCCGATGCGCGAGCCGTAAGGCAGCACGAACTCCTGCTGGCCCTGGTGCTCGCCCTCGACGCGGACGGTGATCGTGCCGGGCTTCTTGTCGGCGGTGAACTCGACGTCGTCGCCGTTGGCCACGCGCACTTCGCGCGCCGCGCTCAGCGGGTGGTAATTGGTGTTGCGCACGGTGCCGGTGTTGCGGATCACGCGCACATGGGTGGCGCTGGCGGCCGGCTTGGCCAGGCGCGCCAGTTCGTCGATCGACAGGTCGGCGCCTGCGAACTCGAAACGCTTGGCGTTGGCGGCCAGGCCGGTGACGCGCACCGTGTTCTGGCGCGGCGCGATGAAGATCACGTCGCCGTCGCTCAGCTGGATCTGCGGGATGCTGCCCTGCAGCAGGAAGTCGTACAGGTTGACCGTGGCGCGCACCTGCTGGCCGCGCTTGACCTGCACGTCCAGGAAGCTGCCGCGGTCGACGTCGATGCCGCCGGCCTGGTCCAGGTAGTTGAGCAGGCTGTCCATGCTGGTGCCGTTGTACATGCCCGGACGGTTGACGAAGCCGCCGACGTAGATCCGCACCGGCTGGGCCGCGGCCAGGCTGGCGTAGCCGTTGACGTTGGCGCGGAACACCTGGCGCATCGCCGTCTCCAGCGTGCGCTGGAGGTCGCGGTTGCGCACGCCGAGCAGCTTGACCGGGCCGAGCTGCGGCACGAACAGGTTGCCCTGCGGGTCGACGGTCAGGATGCCGTCGAAGGTGTAGCCGCCCCAAAGGCGGATCTGGATGCGGTCGCCCACCGCGACCATGTAGTCGGGGTTGAACTGGGTGGCGCCGCCGGCGGCGAAGCTGCCCGAGAACAGCGAGGCGCCGAACACGTCGGTGGCGCGGTTGGCGCTGTAGTCGTAGCGCTGCGGGGCCTGCAGCGGCACTTCGGCCGGCATCGCCGCGGCCTGCTGGGCCTGGGCGGCGGCCTGCAAC
>DOUW01000335.1 GCA_003520365.1 Massilia sp. | reverse complement strand
CGGGGCGCCCGCGTGGCATTGCTGGTGCGCGATCCGGACGACGCGGCAAGCCTGCGCGCCGCCGCCTGCGCCGATCGCCTGCTGTGCGCCTCGGAGGCGCTTGCGCAACAGATGAGGAAGCGAATCGCCTCCGCTGCCACCAAGGCGGCGCCCCAGGCGATTCGGCACGGTTCCGACGGCTTATAATAGCGGTTGACCAGAATTGAGTTTCTTAGCAATCATGCAAACCACCAACACCCAGACGACCGCCGCCGGCGCGCACGCCACCACCGGCCGCTACGTCAACATCGCCGCCTATAAGTTCATCACCTTCGACAACACCGAGGAGATGCGCCCGCAGTTCCAGGCCCTGTGCGCGGAACGCAACCTGAAGGGCACGATCCTGCTGACGCCGGAAGGCATCAACATGTTCCTGTCCGGCCTGCCGGCCGACATCGACGCTTACCTGGCCTGGCTGCGCCAGGACCCGCGCTTCGCCGACATCGAAGTCAAGTACAGCTATTCCGACGAGCAGTCGCACAAGCGCATGCTGGTGAAGATCAAGCAGGAAATCATCACCATGCGCATGCCGCTCATCAAGCCGGAGCTGGGCCGCGCGCCATCGGTGGACGCGACCACGCTCAAGCGCTGGCTCGACCAGGGCGTCGACGACAACGGCAAGCCGGTCGTGATGGTCGACACCCGCAACGACTTCGAGGTCGACGTCGGCACGTTCGACAACACGGTCGACTACCGCATCGCCAAGTTCACCGAGTTCCCCGAGGTGATCGCGGCGCACAAGGACGACTTCGCCGGCAAGACCGTGGTCACCTTCTGCACCGGCGGCATCCGCTGCNNCAAGAAGGTCGCGATGTTCTGCACCGGCGGCATCCGCTGCGAAAAGGCGGCGATCCACATGCAGAACATCGGCTACGACAACGTTTACCAGCTCGAGGGCGGCATCCTGAAGTACTTCGAGGAAGTCGGCGGCGCCCACTACACCGGCGACTGCTTCGTGTTCGACTACCGTACGGCGCTCAACCCGAAGCTGGAGCCGACCGAGACCGTGCAGTGCTTCGCCTGCCGCGCCGTGGTCACGCCGCGCCAGCAGCTCTCGTCGCAGTACGTGTACGGCGTGTCGTGTCCGCATTGCGCGGACGAGGCCGCAGCGGCCTGACGATGGCGCACGGTCCTTCGCTGGCGCGCCAGGCCGTCAAGAAAGCAGCGCTGGGCGCAGTGGCCTTCATCGTGGCGCGCCCGCGCCTGGACGACTTCCTGCGGCGCCAGATCTACCGCTTCCCGGGACTGGCCGGTCGCGTGCGCGCGGCCATCGCGCATTCGCGGCGCGCCGACTGGCAGGCCCTTCCCGTCCTGCTTTCCGACGAAGCCGAACTGACCGACGATGCGCGCCAGGTCCTGCACGACCTGCGCCGCGCCATCGACCACACCCGTACACCGTAAAGCTCCCGATGCGCATCATCCTCGACCTGCAGGCCTGCCAGGCCTCCAGCAAGCACCGCGGCATAGGCCGCTACTCGATGGCGCTGGCGCTGGCCATGGCGCGCAACAGCGCCGGGCATGAGCTGCGCATCGTGCTCAACGAAGACTATCCGGACAGCGTCGCCGCGATCAGGCAAGCCTTCGACGGCCTGATCCCGCAGTCGCACATCACGACCATCGTCACGCCGGTGCCGGCCGGCGAAGTCGATCCGCGCAACGCCTGGCGCATCCGCGCCGCCGAGCGCATCCGCGAGCACTACCTCGCCGGCCTGCGTCCCGACGTGGTCCACCTCGCCAGCCTGTTCGAGGGATTGGGCGACAACTCCGTCGTATCGGTGCCGCAGGCGGGCCACTACGACACCGCCGTCACGCTGTACGACCTGATTCCGCTGATGCGCAAGGAACGCTACCTGGGCGATCCGAACGTGGCGAACTGGTATTACCGCAAGCTGGAGGCCATGAAGCAGGCGCCACTGCTGCTCGCGATCTCGGAATCGGCGCGCCAGGAAGGCATCGAGCTGCTGCAACTGCCGCCGGAACGCGTCGTCAACATCTCGTCGGCCGTCGACACCATCTTCCGTCCGCGCGCGCTGTCGCCGGATGCGCGCGCCGCACTGCTGGCACGCTACGGTCTGACCCGCGATTTCGTGATGTACACCGGCGGGATCGACTACCGCAAGAACATCGAAGGCCTGATCGAAGCCTATGCGACGCTGCCGGTGCAGCTGCGCCGCCGCTATCAGCTGGCCGTGGTCTGCAGCATCCAGGACCCCGACCGCTTCCGCCTCGAGCGCCTGGCGGCGAAATTCAACCTGGCGAAGGACGAGCTGGTGCTCACCGGTTTCGTGTCCGACGACGACCTCGTCTCGCTGTACAACTGCACCTCGCTGTTCGTCTTCCCGTCGCTGCACGAGGGCTTCGGCCTGCCGGCCCTGGAGGCGATGGCCTGCGGCGCGCCGGTGATCGGTTCGAACACCAGCAGCATTCCGGAAGTGATCGGCAGGCCCGATGCCTTGTTCGATCCCACCAGCATTGCCGCCATCGGCGCCGGCATGGCGGCCGTCCTCGGCGATCCGGCACGCCAGGCCGAGCTGCGCGCCCATGGGCTGTCCCAGGCGCAGCGCTTCTCCTGGGACGCCAGCGCGCAGCGCGC
>DOUW01000287.1 GCA_003520365.1 Massilia sp. | reverse complement strand
GCCAGCGCGGGCGACATCGGCGTGACCAGCTTGCGCCGGGTTGCCGGCGGCAAGGAAGCCGTGTTCGAGGCGACCTTCACCAACCACGGCGCCCACGCCTCGCCCGACTTCGTGCCGCTGCTCGTCATCACCAACGAGCACGGGCTGGAACTGAACGAGACCGCCGCGCCTGCGCTTGCCCTCGGCCCCGGCGAGTCCAGCACGGTGAGGCTGCGCCCGGACGTGGACAAGGTGGCGCCGGGCAGCTATTTCGTTTCGGTCCTGCCTTCGCACCCGGCCACCGGCCGCCCGGTCGGTGTCGGCCAGTACCACGTGGAGACGCGCCTGTGAATCGTCTATGGAAACGCCTGCTCGCTACCCTGCTGCTCGCGCTTGCCGCCGCCGCTTTTGCCCACGGCGCCCACGCCGCCGAGCGCATCGGCCCGCGCGCGATCTGGACCTGGGAAGAGGATTCGTATGCGATGCTCGAGGACCCGGCCGCGGCCGGCCGCGCGATCGGTTTCCTGCAGTCGAAGTCGATCGACACCGTCTTCCTGTACGCCGACGCCTTCGACAAACGCAACCTGATCGTCGCGCAGCCCCAGCTCTACCGGCGCCTGATCCGGCGCCTGCACGCCTCCGGCCTGAAGGCCTACGCCCTGCTCGGTTCGGGCTACCTGCGCACCGAGCGCTACGTGCTGCCCAAGCATCGGGCCGAGGCGCTGGCGATGCTGCAGCGCGTCCTCGACTACAACAAGGCGGCCGCGCCCGAGGAACGCTTCGACGGCATCAACGTCGACATCGAGCCGCACATCCTGGACGAATGGGCCACCCGCAAGATGGACCTGCTGGCCGAGTTCGTGGCGCTGTCGGACGCGCTGATGCAGGCCAAGCGCGCATCGAACCAAGCGCTGCCGATGGGCCCGGCGATCCCCTTCTGGCTGGACGGCCTGTCCATCGAATGGAAGGGCCAGCGCAAACCGGTGAGCCAGCACGTGCAGGACATCTACGACTACGTAGCGCTGATGGACTACCGCGACCGCGCGCTGGGCGGCGACGGCATCGTCAGCCATGCGATGGATGAGCTGCGCTATGCCGAGCGCATCGAGCGCCGTGTGCTGATCGGCGTGGAAACGCTGCCGAACGCGATCAAGAAAGTCTCCTTCCACCACCTGAAGGAAGCGGACCTGGAACGCGAGCTGGGCGTGACGGCGCAAAGCGTGGGCGCGATGCAGCCCTTTGGCGGCTTCGTGATCCACCATTACGGCTCGTACCGCAAGTGGCTGGGACTCGCGCCCTAGGCGGATGGCCCAGGCCCTGCGGCTTCAGATCCGGGTTAGCCGCACCGTATGCTGCTGTTCCTTGCCCTCGGCGTTCCAGCGCTGGTGGGCTTCCAGGGTCGCATCGTCGATCCGGCGCCACTCGAAACGGGCGGGTGCGTTGACCGGCTCGAACACGGCGCCGTCGTTGTCGATGCGCGCGGCCTTCCAGGTGAACTCCCCCCACTGCGAGATCACCTCGCCATCCTTGAACGAAATGGTGCTGCCGTCGCTGCGCCCGTCGAAGGCGGCGCTGGCGTAGCGGTGCGACTGGAATACGTTCGGCGCGGGCCGCCCGTATTCCTCGTAGAACTCCTTGCCGTCGGCGCTATGGCCTTTCCAGCGGCCGACCAGGAACTGCAGCCGGGCGAAGTCTTCAGGGCTGAACATGCGCGCCTCCAAACAAGGAAAGTGGTTCGCGCACTGTACGCCCCTGATCCGCCGCGCGGCACACGATAAGCCGCGCCGTCCCTGCCGGGCTCAGTCGCTCACCACGTGCCAGACGTCCTTCATCTTGTCGCCCTTGCGCTCGCCGGGCTTGGCGTCCTTGGCGAACAGGTAGAGCGGCTTGCCCTTGTAGGCCAGCTGCTTGGCGCCGTCGTCGCGCGTGACGACCGAATACGGCGAGGTGACGGTGTCGCCGGTGACGGGCACCGGCGGCTACATCTTCGCGCATTCGCCGTTGCAGACGCTTTTTCCTGAACCGGCCTGGTCCTTGTCGAAGGTATAGACCGTCATGCCGGCGGCGTCGGCCAGCACGCCATCGACTTTCTTGAGCGACTGGGCCAGGGCAGTAGTGCTGGACAGCACGAGCGCGGCGCCCAGTGCTGCAAAGACAGGATGAATCGCTTTCATGGCAATCTCCTGGTTGAACGGATGAAGATCCAGTATAGGACACGCGGCGGACGATTCGGCCTGTCGCGTCGGCAAAAGGCAACATGCCTGCGTCCCGTGTGCAAGGCCGCAACGGTTTGTCGCCTGCGGTATGCACCGCAGCTGACGCGGCAGCCTGGCGGCGAAAAGGCATTGACAGGCAGACCACAAAACGGCGACATTGCTGGTTACCATTTCTCATTTACAACATGTCATGCATGATGTTGCCGTTGCGGCCGACGCGCTCCCGGTCGATGCGACTGTGCCCGCGGAGCATCCGCCCGCCGCGCGCACCTTGCGCTTCAGCTTCACCGGCAGCGGACGCGAGTATTTCCGCATCTGGGTCGTCAACCTGCTGCTGACGCTGGCCAGCCTCGGCATCTACTCGGCCTGGGCCAAAGTGCGCAGGCTGCAATACTTCGACCGGAATACCGTGCTGGCCGGCGCGCGCTTCGACTTCCACGGCAGTCCGAAGGCCATCCTGCGCGGCAGGGTGCTGGCGGTGCTGCTGCTGGCGGCCTATCACTACGCGTTCGGCATCTCGGTCACGGCCGGCCTGGCGACCATTGCAGTGCTGCTGGTCTCCCTGCCCTGGCTGATCCGCAGCGCCCTGCGTTTTCGTCTCGGCCATACCAGCTACCGCGGCCTGCATTTCCATTTCTCGGGCTCGGTGCCGATGGCTTACCGGGTCTACCTGGCGCCGATCGCCGTCTTCCTGCTGCCTGGCGTGCTGGTGGCGGTGTACGGCGAAACGCCCTGGGTGACGGTGGCCTGGCTGCTCTACCTCGGCTGGCCGCTCATGTACGCCTGGATGAAACACTACCAGTACGGCTACGTGGCCTATGGCGACCAGGCTTCCAGCAACGAACTGACCGTGCCCGGGTTCTTCGGCATCTACGTGCGCGGCTCCCTGCTGGCCACCTCGATCGTGATGGTCGCCTTCCTGGCCGCGGTCGTGGCGATGCCGCTGGGCGCGCTGATGCCGGCCGAGAGCGCCGCGGTGGGGATCGGCGTGGCCGTGGGCGCAGGGATGGCCCTGATGGCCTATGTCCTGCTCGGACCTTACCAGCAGGTGCGCATCCTGAACCTGTGCCTGCGGCACACGTCCTTTCCCGGCGTGCGCCTGGTCTCGACCCTGTCGGCACGCGGGTTCGCGCGCCTGCAGCTGAAGAACCTGGCCCTGACCCTGCTCACCCTCGGCCTGTACCGGCCGTTCGCGGTGGTCAGCGCCTACCGCTACCGCCTGGAGCACCTGGGGCTCGAGGTCGACGAGGGCTTCGACCACGTCGTCTCGCGCGTCACGGCGGGCGGCGGCGCGGCGGGCGACGGCGCCGCCGACTTCGTCGGCCTCGACCTGTCCTGGTGAGCGCCATGACGACCGCATACTTTTTCGACGGA
>DOUW01000337.1 GCA_003520365.1 Massilia sp. | reverse complement strand
GGGCCGACCGAGGTCCCGGCGCTCGGCTACGTGCCGCCGGCGCCGGGCAGCTATCGCCTGGAGCGCATCATGCAGGCGCCCGACGGCCAGGTGCTCGAGAGCGATGGCAGCCTGCGCCGCCTGTCCGAATTCACGACCGGCAAGATCACGCTGTTCTCCTTCATCTACACCTACTGCACCGATGCGAAAGGCTGTCCGCTGGCCTATGCCACCCTGCACAGCCTGAAGGAAACCATCGTGCATTCCCCCGCGCTGCGCGGCAGGGTGCGCTTCGTCAGCATGAGTTTCGACCCGGAACACGACACGCCGCCGATGATGCGCAGCTACGGCGGCGGCGAGGCGCGCGACCGGCGCGGGCTGGAATGGCATTTCCTCACCACCCGCAACGGCAGGGAGCTGGCGCCCATCCTCGACGGCTTCGGCCAGGACGTCTCGGTCGCGGCGCCGGCGGTCCCTGGCCAGCGCGTGCCGGTGCTGAGCCACATGCTGAAGGTCTACCTGCTCGACGCCGGCGGCGAGGTACGCGAGATCTATTCGACCTCTTACCTGCATCCGGCGCTGCTGCTGAACGACATCCGCACTTTGCTGCGCGAACCGGCTTCCCAGTCCGCCCGCAAGTCCGGGCGCTGAAAAAATCATCACCCTCGCGGCGCGCATTCTCGGGTATGCTGCGCCGCGAGCATGCCGATTCGACATCAAAAACAGGGCGCACCAAGCGCCGGCTGGCGTATCATTCGGGTCACGTCGAACCCGCCCGGCGTCCGCGCCATGCAGATGCGATGCACGCTGCATGGACGGTGTACCTGACGGGACGGGCCGCATGTTCGTCCGGCCGGCACTGATTGCCAACCGCATGCCGGCCGCATGGTTCCGCGCGGCGCCTTGCCCACGAAGCAGGCGCGGCGTCCGGAGGAGATAACGTTTGCAACAAGAAGGAAATGACATGGCTGACCTGTTTGAGAATCCGATGGGCCTGATGGGCTTCGAATTCGTCGAGTTCGCGTCCCCGACCCCGGGCCTGCTGGAACCGATCTTCGAGGCGCTGGGCTTTACCAGGGTCGCAGTGCACCGCTCGAAGGACGTGAGCCTGTACCGCCAGGGCGAGATCAACTTCATCATCAACAACGAGCCGAAGAGCTACGCCGCCTATTTCGCCGCCGAGCACGGCCCGGCGGCCTGCGGCATGGCCTTCCGCGTCAAGGATTCGCACGCGGCCTACAAGCGCGCCCTGGAACTGGGCGCCCAGGCGATCGACATCCCGACCGGCCCGATGGAGCTGCGCCTGCCGGCGATCAAGGGCATCGGCGGCGCGCCGCTCTACCTGATCGACCGTTTCGAGGACGGCAAGTCGATCTATGACATCGACTTCGAATTCATCGACGGCGTCGAACGCCGCCCCGTCGGCCATGGCCTGAAGATCATCGACCACCTGACCCACAACGTCTACCGCGGCCGCATGGCCTTCTGGGCTTCCTTCTACGAGCGCCTGTTCAACTTCCGCGAGATCCGCTACTTCGACATCAAGGGCGAGTACACCGGCCTGACCTCGAAGGCGATGACCGCGCCGGACGGCAAGATCCGGATTCCGCTGAACGAAGAGGGCAAGGCCGGCGGCGGCCAGATCGAGGAATTCCTGATGCAGTTCAACGGCGAAGGCATCCAGCACATCGCCCTGCTGACCGACGACCTGATCACGACCGTCGACGCCCTGCGCGCCGCCGGCGTGCCCCTGATGAGCGCCCCGCCGGCGACCTATTACGAGATGCTCGACGGCCGCATCCCTGGCCACGGCGAAAATGCCGCCGAACTGCAGGCGCGTGGCCTGCTGCTCGACGGCGCCGTCCACGACGGCAAGCCGCGCCTGCTGCTGCAGATCTTCGGCGAACCCCAGCTCGGCCCGGTGTTCTTCGAGTTCATCCAGCGCAAGGGCGACGACGGCTTCGGCGAAGGCAACTTCAAGGCCCTGTTCGAGTCGATCGAGCGCGACCAGATCAAGCGCGGCGCGATCAAGCAGACGGCGGAAGTGGCCTGACAGCCTGCTGTGTCGTAGCGCGACCTGGGGCTTCGTGGCGCCCCGCTAGCGCTGCGGCATGCCACCGCTGTACCGCGTGGGTTCGAGAACCCACCCTACGGAACGGCCCTCCGTCTTCGGCTTTTCGTAGGGTGGGCACTTGTGCCCACGCGGTATAGTACGGACGCGTATCGAAACGGTTCCGCAAGCCGCATTCGGTGAGGACGCATACCCACGCGTGACGCCTGGCGCGGTCGTCGCGCTATCATGGCGCCACATCCATCCCACGACCACGGACCGCCCTTGCTTCCCGCCTTCGCCATCCTCCTCCTGTTTCAATGCCTCGGCGAAGGCGCCGTCTTCCTGCTCGGCCTGCCCGTGCCGGGTCCGGTGGCGGGCATGGTGCTGCTGTTCTGCGCGCTGCTCGCCTGGCCGTCCCTGCAGGAACGCATCGAGGCGGCGGCGAACGAGTTGCTGCGCCACCTGTCGCTGCTGTTCGTCCCGGCCGGGGTCGGAATCGTCGCCGCGGCCGCCAGCGGCAGCGGACACTGGCTGGCGATCGGCGCTTCGCTGGTCGTCAGCACCCTGCTGACCCTCGCCGTCACCGGCTACCTCCTGCATAAACTCGGTCCAGGGCCGGAGAAGGGCGGCGATGCCTGACTTCGCCGGACTGAGCCACTTCTGGGTCTACCTTTCGGCCTCGCCGCTGCTGGGCCTGACCATCACGCTGTGCGCCTACGTGGTCGCGCAGGCCATCCATGCGCGCTGCAAATTCTCGCCGCTGGCCAATCCGGTGGCGATCGCCATTGCCCTGGTGAGCCTGGTGCTGGTCGTGAGCGACATGTCCTACCAGAGCTATTTTGCCGGCGCCCAGTTCGTCCATTTCCTGCTCGGCCCGGCAACCGTCGCCCTGGCGGTGCCGCTGGCGCGCCAGCTGCCGCGCATGCGGCGCGCCTTCCTGCCCCTGGCCTGCGCGTTGCTGTGTGGGTCGGTGACGGCCATCGTGTCGGCGGTGGGCGTGGTGCTGCTGCTCGGCGGCGGCGAGGTGCTGGCGCATACGGTGGGGCCGAAGTCGGCCACCACGCCGATCGCGATGGCGGTGTCGGAACGCCTGGGCGGGGTGCCGGCGCTGACGGCCGTGCTGGTGATCGGTACCGGCATTTTCGGCGCGGTTACGGCGCGCTTCCTGTTCAATGCGATGCGGATCGATGGGCATGCCGCGCGCGGCTTCGCGCTGGGCGTAGCGGCGCATGGGGTGGGGACGGCGCGCGCCTTCCAGGTGAGCGCCGAGATGGGGGCCTTTGCCGGCTTGGGCATGGGGCTGAACGGCGTGCTCACCGCCGTGCTCACGCCCTGGCTGCTGCCGATCGTCGTGAAGTTGATCGGTTGATCGGTGATTGGTTAATAGCTTGATCCGTTGAGCCGGCAGTGCCGGCTCAACCGAGTGCGCAGCGCCGGCTTCAGCCGCCGTGCGGCATCGAATTGGCGCTGGCCCAGGTGCGGGTGTTGCCGGCCGGGCTGCCCGGCTTCTTGATAAAAGCGCGCGCGGCGAACAGGGCGCTGGCCAGGCCGACCACCATGGCGGCGGTGCTGCCCGAGAAACCGACGGCATGGCTCTTGGCCAGCTTGCCCGCTTTCGGCGCTACCAGTTCCATGCGGCGCTTGGTCATCTGCGAGCCCAGCTCCGACAGGCGCGCCTTGCTCATCAGCGACTCGGCCTGGGGCAGCAGGGTGGTTTCCTCGTCGGCCACGTGGTGGATGACGTCGCGCATCAGTTCCATCATGAGGCGGTCGTGGCGCGGATCGGAACCGCTGGTGCGGCGCAGCTCGGCAATGATGCTGCGCATCTCGTTGTGTTCCGGCTCGGCCTTGTGGACAAAAGGCTCGCCCTTGTCGAGCTGGCGCATCACTGGATAAAAGACTTCCTCTTCCAGCGTGGCATGGATTTCCAGTGCGGTGCAGATGGTCTCGGCCAGCGCTTTCTTGACGCTCGGGGCCTTGTCCTTGGTGTACTGATGGAAGGTCACCATCACGTGCGAGTGATCGAAACGGATCATGTCGGTGATGGTCGGGCTTAGTTGGTTCAGAGAAAACATTTTTCTTCTCCTAGTTGACGATTGGCTAACATGCTAGCGCGCCCGGCTCGGCGGTCACGTAGGACTGCGCCGGGTGGTGGCGTCGGCCGAAGCCGCGCCAAACGCAGAGTGTTGTTCACTGCCGCAAGTTTCCTAAGATCAGCTTTCTTGCATTCATTTGTCGTTAAATCCGGTTAACCTGGCTCTGCGCGGTAACTCGTCAGTTCTTAAACACGATTTACAAGTTGTCACCATTGTCCTACACAAAGACGGCGGTGCTTCTGATTACTCGATCGCTCCAGCCTGCGAAGATGAGCCCACGTTCGACTGACGGCGCAACGCCGTGCAGCCGTTTATGGATGGTGTCGCACGCTGTCGCGTGGACGCTTAGTTTCTATCTATCGGAGGAGTCGGAATGTTTGCACACAACAAGCGCCTTCAATATACGGTCCGGGTTGCCGGTCCGAATCCCGGTTTGGCAAACCTCATGCTCGAGCAGTTCGGCGGACCGCAGGGCGAGCTCGCCGCCGCGATGCGCTACTTCACCCAGGCCGTATCGGAAGACGATCCAGGCCGCAAGGACATGCTGTTCGACATCGCGACCGAGGAGTTGAGCCACCTCGAGATCATCGGCCATATCGTGGCGATGCTGAACAAGGGCGCGAAGGGCCGCCTGGCGGAAGCGGTCGACACCGAAGCCGAGATGTACCGCGCCATCACTGGCGCCGGCAACGACAGCCACATCACCCAGGTGCTGTACGGCGCCGGGACCCCGCTGACCAACTCGGCCGGCGTGCCCTGGACCGCGGCCTACATCGACTCGATCACCGAGCCGACCGCCGACCTGCGTTCGAACATCGCCGCCGAAGCGCGCGCCAAGATCGTCTATGAGCGCCTGATCGCCTGTACCGACGACCCGGGCGTGAAGGAGGCACTGGGCTTCCTGATGACCCGCGAAGTGGCGCACCAGAAGTCCTTCGAGAAGGCCCTGTACTCGATGGAATCGAACTTCCCACCGGGCAAGATGCCGGCCGATCCACGCTTCGCCAGCGTCTACTTCAACATGTCGCAGGGTCCTGGCGAAATGCGCGGTCCGTGGAACCAGGGCGAGAAGTGGGACTTCGTCACCGACCGCGAGAAGCAGATGGGCGTCGACGGCGGTTCCGGCGAAGCGGAAGTCAAGCTCCCGGCGGCCGACGTCGAAGTGCTCAAGCAGATGCAGGCGCGTACCCTGTCGGATCCTTCCAAGGACCCGACCACCGGCGCCGAGCTCGGCCTCGATCCCGCTACGCCGAAAGGCGCCTCGACGGTCAGCAAGCCCTGACGCTTCGGATTGCCAGCGGTGACGCGCCCCTGCGTCGCGCTGGCGTAGAATCGGCAGCACTGTGATGGCAGCACTGTGATGGCGGCACTGTGATACAGCGACGCCCCGCCTTGCGCGGGGTGTCGTGTTCCGGGCGCCTCGACAAAGGATTCCTTGATGGACCCAGATTCGCACAAGTTGCGCTGGACCGACGCGCTGGCACGCGCGTTCACGGTGCGGCGCGTCATTGGCCTGCTCATCTGCACGGTGGGCTGCCTGCTGCTGCTCGGCAGTCTCGCCGAGCAGGTGATGAACGCCAATCCCAAGATGCACGCGGCCCTGCTGGGCGGCGGCACCGCAGCCGCGGCCACCGCGCTCGGCACCTTGCCTGTATTGTTATCGCAGAATTTCTCGAAGCGGACCTACGACAGCTTCCTCGGCTTCGGCGCCGGGGTGATGCTGGGGGCGACCGCATTCTCGCTGGTGATCCCGGCGCTGGCCGCGGCCAAGGCCGCCGGCGCCGGCGCCTGGGAAGCCAGCCTGCTGGT
>DOUW01000525.1 GCA_003520365.1 Massilia sp. | reverse complement strand
GTCGTGCTGTCGCTGCACAGCGGCGGCGCCGACCTGGCACTGGCCTGCCGCCGCGGCCTGCACCTGTCGGCCATGACGATCGAGTGCCGCCAGACGGTCTGCCCGCAGCTGGCGCCGGACACCTTCGGCGCCCTCATTCACCAATAAGGTAGTAAAACCATGCAATCCTTCCTGCTGTTCTCTCCCGAAGTCATGGCCGCGCGCAATGCCGGCCTGCCCGTCGTCGCCCTCGAGTCGACCATCATCTCGCACGGCATGCCCTACCCGCAGAACGTGCAGACAGCGCGCGAAGTCGAGCAGATCATCCGCGACGCCGGCGCGGTGCCGGCCACCATCGCCATCATCGACGGCAAGATCTGCGTCGGCCTGAACGACGAACAGCTGGAACGCCTCGGCACCGCCCAGGACGCGATCAAGGTCAGCCGCCGCGACCTGGCCTACGTGCTGTCGCAGAACCTGCTGGGCGCGACCACCGTCGCCGCGACCATGATCTGCGCCGAACTGGCCGGCATCGAAGTCTTCGTCACCGGCGGCATCGGCGGCGTGCACCGCGGCGCCGAGACCAGCTTCGACATCTCGGCCGACCTGCAGGAGCTGGCCGGCACCAACGTCGCCGTGGTCTGCGCCGGCGTCAAGTCCATCCTCGACATCGGCCTGACCCTGGAGTACCTGGAAACCCAGGGCGTGCCGGTGGTGAGCGTCGGCCAGCCGGGCTTCCCGGCCTTTTTCACGCGCGAATCGGGCTTCAAGGCCGACTTCCAGCTCGACGCGCCGGAAGACCAGGCGGCCTTCATCCGCACCAAGTGGCAGCTCGGCCTGGACGGCGGCGTGGTGGTCAGCAACCCGGTCCCGGCGGAATCGGCGATGCCGAAGGAAGAAATCGACCGCATCACCGAACAGGCATTAAAGGAAGCCGCTGCCCAGGGCGTCACAGGCAAGGCGGTCACGCCTTTCCTCCTGGCGCGCATCAAGGAGCTGACCGAAGGGCGCAGCCTGGTCACCAACATCGCGCTGGTCAAGCACAACGCCCTGGTCGGCGCGCGCCTGGCCGTCGCCCTGAACGGCAACGCCTGATCCGCCAAGCCCCATGTCGATCGACCTGAAACAACTGAAGTACTTCCTCGCCGTGGCCGAGGAAAAAAGCTTCAGCCGCGCCGCCGAGCGCCTGCATATCTCGCAGCCGCCGCTGTCCCAGCAGATCATGAAGCTGGAATCCGAGCTCGGGGTGCGCCTGTTCGCGCGCACCACGCGCAGCTTCGAGCTGACCATGGCCGGCAAGGCGCTGATGCAGGAAGCGACCGAACTGCTGGGCCGGATGCGCATGACGATCGACACCATCCGCCAGATCGACCGCGGCGAAGTCGGCCGCCTGCGCGTGGGCATCGTCGGCTCGGCGATGTGGGGGCCGATCCCGAGCCTGCTGGAGCGCTTCCAGACCGAGTTCCCGCGCGTGACCTGGACCCTGCACGAGCTGGGACCGGACCAGCAGCTGGAAGCCCTGCGTTCGAAGCAGATCGACGTCGGCTTCTGGCGCGAGCCGCGCATGGACGAGGAGGAACTGAAGCAATCGAACCTGCGCCAGGACCTGTGCTTCCGCGAGAACTTCTGCGTGGCCGTGCACAAGGACCACCCGCTGGCGCGCCAGGACGCGATCGAACTGACCGACATTGCCAACGAGCCGATGCTGACCCTGCACCTGAACCAGTCGGCCGAACCGCGCTACCTGATCCAGTGCTGCGTGAACGCGGGCTTCCAGCCGGCGATCTTCCAGGAAGCGGCCGAGCCCCAGACCCTGCTGGCGATGGTCGGCGCCCGGCTCGGCGTGGCCTTGATGCCGCAGACCACCAGCCGCATCGGTTGGCCGGGCGTCGCCTTCCTCCCGATCCGCACCAACCCGCCCTCGGCCAACCTGTACATCGCCACTACCAGCCAGGACGACGCGCCGGTGGTGCGCGCCTTCCTCAAGATCCTGAATCCCGACGGATGATCGCAGGGTGGGCGCGGCCGGCGTAGGCAGGTGTGCCCAGGCGTTCTTTGGTGCGCGCGCCTATCCGAAACCTGCGTGCTCACGCGCTCCCGGCGCTCAATGTGTCGCCCCGCCGGCCAGGTGCGCGTCGCCCCCTCCCTTCACCGCCACCTCGACCGCCACCCGCAGTCCCTCGATGATCTCCTCGAGCGCCATCGACGGCGCATCGTCAAAGGCCGCGGCCTGCTCCGGCAGGTAGGGCACGTGGATGAAGCCGCCGCGCACGGCACTGCCGTCGATGCGGTGCATCAGGCCGTAGAACACGTGGTTGCAGACAAACGTGCCGGCAGTCTGCGACACCGAGGCGCGCAGCCCGCGTTCGCGCATCGCGCCGACGATGGCCTTGATCGGCAGGGTCGCGAAGTAGGCCGCCGGGCCGTCCGGGACGATGGTCGCGTCGACCGGTTGCTGGCGGTCGTTGTCGAGGATCGGCGCGTCGTCGAGGTTGATCGCCACGCGCTCGACGGTGAGGTCGGCGCGGCCGCCGGCCTGGCCCACCGCGATCACCACGTCCGGCTTGATCTCGTCGATGGCGCCGGCCAGCACCCGGTTGGCGAAGCCGAACACGCAGGGCAGTTGCAGCACCTCGACCAGGAAGTCGTCGCCGCGCCAGCCCTTGAGGGCGCGCACCGCCTCCCAGGCCGGGTTGACGCTCGCACCGTTGAATGGCTCGAAGCCGGTCAGCAGGACAGTCTTTTTCATCGCTATCGATTCATCAGGAAGTAGAGGAGGACGATGTTCGCCGCCAGCAGCGGCAGCGCGGTCGGAATCTGCGCCTTGATCACCGCGTTCTTGTCGGGCAGCTCGAGCAGGGCCGCCGGCACGATATTAAAGTTGGCAGCCATCGGCGTCATTAATGTGCCGCAATACGCGCTGAACATGCCGATGGCAGCCATGATCGCCGGATCCGCCCCATAGACTTTCACCAGCACCGGCACGCCGATGCCGCCGGCGATCACCGGGAAGGCCGCGAAGCCGTTGCCCATGATGACGGTGAACAGCGCCATGGCGATGCAGTACAGGGCGACGGCGGCCAGGCGCGAGTCGACGTCGAACCAGCTGGTGCTCACATGCGCCACGGCCTTGCCGACGCCCGCTTCCGCAAACAGCAGGCCCAGCACGGCCAGCATGTGCGGCAGCGTCACCGCCCAGCTCATGGCGTCGACCAGGCGGCGCGCCTCGCGCACGCCCTGCACCGGGCTGGCGCGCGTCAGCCCGCAGGCC
>DOUW01000522.1 GCA_003520365.1 Massilia sp. | reverse complement strand
AGGGCAGGGGAGCGCCGCGTTTCGCCGCCCACCGCTGCGCCGTCCGTCGCCGGAATCGGCAGCCTGGCCCGGCCAAGGCACCATTCGTCGCAGCCGCGTTGCGCGCAGCCCGGCGGCCTGCCTACACTGCGGCCATCGATAAGCTGAAGGGGGATACGATGTTGGGCTTCCTGTTGTGGCTGCTGTTGCTGTTCGTCTGCTGGCCGCTGGCCTTGCTGGCCCTGGTGGCCTATCCGCTGGTCTGGCTGCTGCTGCTCCCGTTTCGCCTGCTGGGCATCGGCGTCGAGGCCGTGTTCGAGCTGCTGCGCGCCGTGGTGATGCTGCCGGCGCGGGTGCTGGGCCTGTCATCGGGGCGGTAAGCGCCTATCCCGACCCGCTCCCGGCAGAGTGTGGGGCAATTAACAGACGCGCAGGGCGCGATCGCCTACTGTGGAGTCGACCGCTTTCATCCGAAAGCGAGCTTTTGACTGTAAGGAAACGATTATGCGCCTGGATATTTACCGCAGAGCCGAAAGCGACGGCAAGTTCTCCTACCTGGCCGTCCCGGAGACCCGCAACATCCCCGAAGAAGCCACCAACACCGACTGGGAAGTGGAGGCCCGTGCCTTCGAAGTCGATGACAATGCCGAGCAATTGCCCGACTATGACATCGACAACCTCAGCCGCCAGCTGGACGAAAAAGGCTATGCGATGACCGCGCTGCACTGACAGCGCAGTCCCCCGGCCGGCGCCCGCCAGCGGACGTTCGGCCGGTCGTCCTGCCGCGGCCTGCGAGCTTCGGCACGGACGCGACAATCTCCTGTCGAATTCGCCGGGGGCCGGACGAGCCCCTGGCGGATATGCTATTCTTGCGCCCTGTTTTCGTTGATGTTGACCGTGTGGTCAGTTCCTGGGGGTGTGCAATGAAGTGGGCGGTAATCGGTTTTTATTTTCTTTCGATCCTGCACATTCATTTCCGCGGCAAGGTCCGCCTGCCGTTCGGGCGCCAGCTGTTCGACCACTCGTCGTTCATGGCGCCGATCAACATCTTCATGCATTACTTCTCGAAGGTCCCGAGCACGCCCTATATCCCGGTGAGCCAGTTCCCGGAGCTGGCGCCGCTGCAGCAGAACTGGCAGGTGATCCGCGCCGAGGCCGAGAACATGCTGGCGCTCAAGAAGATCAAGGCGGCCGAGCAGAACGACGACGCCGGCTTCAACTCCTTCTTCAAGACCGGCTGGAAGCGCTTCTACCTGAAATGGTATGACGCCAGCCACCCGTCGGCCGAGCGCCTCTGTCCCCAGACCTATGCGCTGCTGCAGGCGATCCCGTCGGTGAAGGCCGCGATGTTCGCCGAACTGCCGCCGGGCGCCAAGCTCAATCCGCACCGCGATCCTTTCGCCGGCTCGATGCGCTACCACCTGGGCCTGGCCACGCCGAACGACGACCGCTGCTTCATCGACGTCGACGGCCAGCGCCACAGCTGGCGCGACGGCGAAGGCGTGATCTTCGACGAAACCTATATCCACTGGGCGATCAACGGCAGCGACAGCGACCGCGTGATCCTGTTCTGCGACGTCGAGCGCCCGATGCGCTACCGCTGGATGCAGGCAATCAACCGCTGGCTCGGCCGCACCATGATGACGGCCGCCAGTTCGCCCAACGAAACCGGCGACCAGACCGGCTTCGTCAGCAAGGCATTCCGCGTCTCGCACGTGATGGGCCAGTACCGCCGCCGCTACAAGGCCTGGAACAAGACGGCTTACAAGATCACCAAGGTCGCTCTGATCGTCGGCGTCGCCGCCTTGATCTACTGGCTCTGAGATCCTCGATCGGAGTGCAAGGCGCCGCCGAGAGCGGCGCTTTTTTTGTCTGTCGCCCCAGGGTTTTGTAACTAACGGACTCTGGCCTGTTGCCCCTCGCATTTTGTAACTAACCGACAGTGCTGATTTGGGCGGCTTAGTCGGCCGGATCGGGCGTCACACGGGTGAGCCTGTAGTCGGCGGCGGAGCGTTCGAGCGCCAGGCCCAGTTCGTCCTTGAGCTCGCCGGCTTGCGCGCCGCTCTCGAGGCGGCGTTTTGCGAAAGTGTTGCGCAGGGTGCGCCCACCCGAGTGCCACGGGTCCATGCCGGCACGCTCGAAGGTCGCCCGCATCTGCACGTAGACGGTCTTCCTGGTCATCCTGGCGCCGGTCAGGTTGGCCGGAAACACCAGCTGGCCGGGGATCGCCATCGTCTCGCGCTCCTGCAGCCAGGCGCGCAGCTCCTCGGCGCCCTGGCGGGGGAGGGCAACCTCGTGCTCGTAGCTGGTGTCGTGCTTCGCTTCGGGGGTGATGGTCAGCACGATCGACCCGTCGAGGGCAGCCTGGCGGCCGACCTCCGGCACGAGCAGGCCGATCGCTTCGGACACCCGCAGTCCCGCCAGCGCCATGACGACCTGCATGGCCCGGTCGCGGCGGCGCTTCCAGCCATCGAAAGGCGTGCTGCGGCGCTGGCGCGGCGCCGGTGCGGGCAGGGCGGCAAAGAAGCGTTCCAGCTGATCTTCGGACAGGCTGCGTCCGGCCTCGTCCTTTGCGATATGGGCGCGGTCGATGCCGAGAATCGCCTGCTGCGCCGGATTCGGCGTTACCTCGAGATGTTCATAGCAGCGTTCCAGCAGGCGCAGGTAGCGGTAGGCGATCTTGCTGTTCAGGACGCGCTTGCCCTTGACCGTGCGGCCAATGAAGCGCAGCAGGTCGGCCTGGCCGACGGTGGAGAAGGTGAGGCCTTGCTCCATGATCCAGCTGGCCAGGTTGTTGAACATGAAGATATAAATCTTTGCCGACTCCGCCGACAGCACCTTGAGCGTGCCGTCCGCACGCGGGCGCCGCCCGGTTTCGGCAAAAGCGGTGGTGGTCACGAAGTCCCTGAATGCGCGAACCGGGTCGGCATCCCACGAAGTCAGTTGATGCATGGCGAACGAGCCCAGATGGAGATGATGCACCATAACATAAAACGTAACTAACCAACGATTAATTCAACAAAAACCGAGAAATCAAACGCTAACGACTACGAAAAAGCCAACATAACTCAAACAAGGCTAGCAGGAAAGAGGAGGAACGGCGAGCGAAGCTCCCCGCATCACCGATCAGGAGCGCAACGGTGTCGACGCCGGAACAGGCGACGACGAAGCGCGGGCGCCGCATGGCGCACCGCCGACGCTTGCATGCCATGTCGACGCCGGCGCGGGCGGGAAAGCGCTTCCGGCGCAAGCGCTTCGGCAGGCCAGGCCGGCGCTACCTCCCGCATCGCGGCAAAGGGCGGTAGCGCGCGGCTACCGTCAGCGGTAGACCAGCACCGGAATGGCGCTCTGCACCAGCACCTTCTGCGTTTCGCTGCCCAGCAGCACGCTGCCGATTCCGTGCCGGCCGTGCGAGGCCATGATGATCAGGTCGCAGCCGCGTTCGCGCGCGGTCTGCAGGATGGCCTCGGCCTGCCGGTCCGAGCGCGCCAGCACCGTATTGCAGGTGACGCCGGCGACACGCGCCGCGTCCACGATCGTCGCCAGGAACTTGTCGCCGCGCCGCTCGCTGGCGGCCAGGTACTCGTCCTCGGTGGTTTCGATCATGTCGGAGTCGAGGGTAAAGGTACGGAACTCGGGCAGGGCGGTCACGCCGGTCACCTGGGCCCCGACTTCCTTGGCGAAGCTGACGCCGGCGAGCACGGCGCGTTCCGACAGCTCCGACCCATCCGTGGGAATCAGAATGTGCTTGAACATGATGCCTCCTCGATGCAGCCGCGCGACCCCGCACCGCGCGTGATCGAACGCGTGCAGCCGGCCTCAGTCTCGCGCCGGACCACTTATCGGACTTGATCCGGGTCAAATGGGAGAGGGCGCAACCTGTCGCGGGCCATGTTGCGCCCTCCCGCTCAGGAATCGCGCATCGGCG
The DNA here is from genome assembly GCA_003520365.1 of Massilia sp. Classification (GTDB taxonomy): domain Bacteria; phylum Pseudomonadota; class Gammaproteobacteria; order Burkholderiales; family Burkholderiaceae_D; genus Telluria; species Telluria haematophila. Next base: position 3,241 of record DOUW01000522.1, on the reverse strand, counting down.
CACCGGGGTAAGGCTTGGCCGACGGTTCCAGCAGCTGCCGCTTGACGAAACGGCGCAGCCGGTTGGTTTGGGCTTCGAAGGGCAGGTGGAACAGCCAGGCAAAGCCAACGACCGCGGCGAACAGCGCGCCATACACGAGCATCGAGGCGGGATCGGTCGGCGACAACTGGCTGATGCCGTATGGCTGGCCGAGGTGCTTGATCAGGTACAGCAGCGGGTAGTGGATGACGTACAGGGTGAAGGAGAACGGCGCCAGGAAGCCGAGCGCGATCGCGATCCGGTTGCCGGGACGGCTGCGCTCGGCGGGAAACTGCAGGCTGGCCAGCAGGCAGAGGAACAGCAGGCTGAACAGCAAATCCTCGGGGAAGGTCGCCACGATCAGGGTCCCGATGCTGCCGCTGAGCCTCAGATAGGCAGCCAGTGCGACCAGCAGCGCGATCAGCAGCAGGCGCGCCGGGCGCGACAGCACGATGCGCACGCGCGAAAAGCCTACCCCGAGCAGCCAGATCAGGAAATAGAGGCTGATGTCGGCCAACAGTTGCGTGGCGATGAACACCGCCAGCAGCGGGCCTGCGGCCTTCGTGAAGCGCGACTTGCCGATGAAGGGCAGCAGCAGCAGGGGGAACAGGGCGTAGTACCAGATCTCGTTCGCCAGGCTCCAGAGGGAATAGTTGCCGCCGAAACGGGGCACGGCCATGCCTTGCAGTCCGAACAGGTTACCCAGGAAGGCAGTGAGCGAGTATTCGTCGCCCGCGGCATAGCTGATCCGTGTCGGATCGACACTGCCGGTCACGGTCCCCAGCGCCAGCGTCAGGATAAAGCCCGGTATCAGCACGATCCACAGGCGGGTGACGCGGTCGATCGCATACGAGGCCAGGAGCCGGGGCTGGTCCAGCTTGTTGAGCACGCTGCCGCCCACCAGCCAGCCACTGAGCAGGAAGAAAATGACCACGGCCAGGTGGCCGAACCCGGTCAGGAAGGCCAGCGCCTGGTACCAGAGCGTGGGTTCGGAGACCGTCCGCAGGCTGGGGTAGAACTCGCCGCGCAGGTGCGTGGCCAGCACCTGCAGCGCCGCGCAGGTGCGCAAGGCCGAGATGAGGATCGAATGCTGGAAGGATTCGTCCAGGTTGGTCTTGCCGAGCAGGCTTACGCGCGGCGCGCTTGCGGGATTCATGCTTCCTCCGTCCGGGTCTGGTCGCATCAAATCCTAGAGCCTTGGCGGCAGGCCCGGCTTGCGAGCGCGCAGGGCCGGCCGGATTGTCGGAGCCAGTGTTTCCGGCCGTAATGCTGGAAGTGCTCCGCGGAATACGTTTTGCTGTCCGGCCGGTTCGCGGGGGCAACTTGCTACACGGTTTTATTTCACCGTGCAATCCGTTACCACAGGGAAGCTTCGCGTCCAGGACATCCTTTGCGCGAGGTCTTGTGCCTGATCAGCCCGTAGCCACGTCATGGACTCTAGAGTATGGAGGACCGGGCAGAGGCGGGCGCCGGACGGCGATGCCGTTCCGGCNNGGAGGGGAGGGGGGGCGGGGGGGGGGGGGGGGCGGGGCGGGGGTGCCGGTTCCGGCGCCCGCACCGGCAGACCTTGCACTTCCGTGCACTCACGTAGATCTTGCACTCACTGAGATCTTGCACTCACTTCACACGAAGGGAATCCGTCATGAACCAGCATTCGTTCAGCACACCCGCTTTCCGCAGAAAAGCCCTGGCCGGCATCCTGCTGCCGCTCCTTGTCGTGGCCGGCGGCGCGGCCAAGGGTGGCGGCGCCGGGCCGAGTGCCCTTGCGTCGCCCGCTGGCGCAAGCGCGGCGCAAGCGGATACCGTCGAGTCGGCCCAGGCCGGCAGTACGCAGCCGGTGTACAGCGTGATCAATCTCGCGCCGCCCGGTACCAACGCGCATCTCAACGAGAAGGGACAGGTCGCCTTCAGCGGTCCGAGTTATGTCGGCGCGGGTTTCTACGACGGCGTGCGCATCCATGACCTGGGCTCGCTCGCGGGCGGCATCGTGCGCGTCGCCGACTTGAACAACCGCGGCGTGATCGCGGGCACCTCGGCCTTCGCCACCGATCCGCTCGCCATCCAGATTCCGTTCACCTGGACCGTCGCCGGCGGCTACCGTGTGCTGCCTGGCCCGCGCGACGGCACCGCGCAGGCGATCAACGACCGCAACCAGGTGGCCGGAACGCTGCCGATCCCCGACGCGCCGTACCCCGGCATTCCCTATCGCGCGGTGCGCTGGGAACCCGACGGCACGATCGTTCCGCTCGGGCCGGTCCCGGCCTTGAACTCCTGGCCCAACGATATCAACAACGCCGCGCTGGCCGGAGGCTATGCCTTGGAAGAGGATGTCCTGGCCACCTTGTGGGGCCGGGACGGGCGCGCCCTGAGCCTGGGCCCTGGCCAGGTCGAGTACGTGAATGAAAAAGGCGATGCCGCCGGCTACCGTCTCACCAGCCCGGATGGGAGTCCGGACGTGGTCTTCCACGGCTTTTTCCGCGGCGCCGGCAGCCGCCTGGTGTGGACCGGCGCCCAGGCCGGCATCGAGGAATTTCCCGAGCTCGTCACCAACCTGAACGATCGCGGCGAGATCGTCGGCAACACCAGCAGGCCGGGCGGCGCGGCCGCCTACCTGTGGTCGCGCGCGTGCGGGCTGGTGCTGCTCCCGCGCGGACCGGCAGTGGCAACCGGTGTCGCCGACGTGAACAACCATACCCAGATGGTGGGACGGATCGCGTTGAACACGCTCGGGGAGCGCGCCGCGCTGTGGCGGGGCCTGAGCAAGCCGATCGACCTGAACGAACTCGTGTACCGCCGCCCGCCCGGGCTGGTGTTGACCGCGGGCCTGGCGATCAACGATGCCGGCGCCATCGTGGCCGCGTCGAACGCGGGGCTGGTCCTGCTGCGTCCGGGTAAAACGGGGAGCGACGCGCCCGTGCTCGGTCCGGTGAACGGCTTGCCCGACATCGTCACGGTCGGCCAGGAAGTGCGGCCCACCCTCGGCTTCATCGGTACCCCTCGCAACGATGGCTATCGTGCGGTGGCCGAGTGGACCGACGGCTGCGTGTCGCCGCATCCGCTGGTACGCAGCGCCAACGGGGTGGGCGAGGTCCGCCTGCAGCATCGGTTCTGCGTCTCCGGACCTGCCAGCCTGACGCTGCGCGTCATCGATTCCGCCGGGCGCAGCACCCGGACCAGCCGGCGGGTGTTCGTGAGCGACCCCGCCGTTGCCGCGGTCAGCGGC
>DOUW01000207.1 GCA_003520365.1 Massilia sp. | reverse complement strand
GGTGCGCACGCCGTTCAGGGCGCCCGCTTCGGCCAGCCACAGCACGCCGGCGCCGACGCCGCCCCAGAAGGGCGCGGCGCGGCAGCGCTCGACCACGGCGCGGAAGTTGGCGGGCTTCAGGCCGGACTGGGCTTCGTCGGCGGCGAGCAGCACCAGGTGCCAGTGGCGCTGGGTGTCGCCGGCGAACTTGTCGGGGCTGCGCACGTCCACGTGCAGGCGCTCGGGGCCGAGGATCTTCGCGGCCAGGCGCAGCGGCTGGGCCAGGCCCGACCAGCTCATCGTGTCCGGCTCGCCGGCGTTGACGAGCAGGATGCGCAGCGGCCGTTCTTGCGCCAGGACGGGCAGTTCAGCTTGCGGCATGGGGGCGGATCGGGAAGGTGTTCACTCGGGTGCGAGCGCGGCGGAGGGCCGGCTTTCGGAATTCCATTGACTGACTATCATACCGGAGATCAACAGCAAACCGCCCAGCCAGCCGCGGGCGCTCAAGGCTTCGCCCAGCCAGAAGTAGCCGAAGAAGGCGGCCGCCGCCGGCTCGAAGGCGTAGACCACCGCCGCTTCGTTGGCCGAGGTGCGCGACTGGCCCCAGGTCTGCAGCGAGATAATGGCGGCGGTCGCCACCACGCCGAGGTAGGCGAAGTTCCAGCCGGCGTGGCCGAGATTGCCGACGACGTCGGCCAGGTAGGCGGCACGTGCTGCGGCGTCCCCCGGCAGTTCGCGGCCCAGCAGCCAGACCAGGGCGCACAGGGCGACGGTGCCGATCTGGGCCGCGGTGACGCTCAAGAGGCGCGTGGCGCGCCGGGTCTGCACCTCCATCACCTTGATGTAGACGCCGAAGCACAGCGCGCTCATCAGGGCCAGCGAATCGCCGGTACCCCAGGCGCCGCCATCCCAGCACAGCGCGGCCAGGCCGGCGATCGACATGAGCAGGGCCAGCACGATGCGGCGCTCCGGCAGGCTGCCGGCCAGCACGCCGAGCAGCGGCACGACCAGCACGTTCAGGCCGCAGATGAAGGCGTTGCGGTTCGAGCTGGTCAGCGCCAGGCCCTCGACCTGGAACACGAAGCAGAAGAACAGCAACACGCCGAGGATGGCGCCGGCGCGCACGTCGGCCAGCCTGGCGCGCCACAGGAAGGGCGACAGCAGCACGGCGGCCAGGGCGAAACGCACCAGGATGATCCACACGGCCGAGAAATGCCCGGTCAGGTCCTTCATTGCCGGAAAGGTCGTGCCCCACACGAGGGTGACGAGCAGCAAGGCGAGGATGCCGTGGAGGTGGCGGGTCATGTGTGGCTGATGGGCAAAACGCGTATGGTACGCCGCCCGGCCGTAAAAGGCGATAAGGCGGCGCCGGCCGTCCCAAAAAGGCGGCGCCACGGGCTGCCCGTTTCCCGGTCGCGCACTGGCGAACACGGCACCATTTTCCCCGCTATGCATAGCGTGGCGGCGCTGTCGAACGCCCGCTGGCGGCTATAATCCCTGTTCATGGGGGAACGATATTTAAAGAGCGTCCGCTTGCTGGCCGAATGCCTGCAGGGCTTCGAGCGATACTCGGGCGAATCGGTGCGGCAGTACGGCTTGACGCATGCGCAGTTCGACATCATCGCCACGCTCGGCAACACCAGCGGGATGAATTACAAGGAGCTCGGCGAGCGCACCCTGATCACCAAGGGTACGCTGACCGGCGTGATCGAGCGGCTCGAGCAGAAAGGCCTGGTGCTGCGCGAACGCAGCCTGGACGACAAGCGCTCGTATTTCGTGCGCCTGACGGACAGCGGCGATGCCGTGTTCCGCGACGTCTTCCCGAAAGTTGTTGATCACGGCAAACAATTGTTTGCTGGATTTAGCGACGCCGAGTTCGATGAAGTCGATGGCGCGTTGAAGAAGCTGCGCGAACGGATACTCGGGTCCCCTTTACTAACACAACAAAAGGAATCATCTTGAAAACTTCCCTGATCGCAGGCAAAAAGCCGGCCCATTTCGACAAGCACATCATCGGCAACCTGCTGCTCGACGTGGCTTCGGAAGAAGAAGTGCGCGAGGAAGCGATGCTGATCGGCGTGCGCAACGAAGACGGCGAGATCTACCGCCTGATCGGCGCCACCAAGCTGAACAGCTTCATGAACGCCGTCGAAGAACTGTTCGACCTCGGCCTGGTCGACGAACTCGAGGACACCGAGGAACCGAAGGAAGACTGCGACGCCATCTTCAGCGAGCCCTGAGCGGCGTTGTAAAACGATGCTTCGAGGCAAATACTCCCGGGTGTGGCTAGCCGTTGGGGGTATAATTTTTCGATGGACAGACTTGACGCCCTCAAGAGCATCGCCGCCCAGGCCATCCGGGGCGAGCTCAGTTTTCCCACGAATGTCGACGCCACGCTTAAGCTGCAGCGTGCGCTGAACGATCCCGAGTGCCACGCCGACGCGGCGGCCCGCCTGGTCCAGGCCGAGCCGCTGCTGGCCGCGCGCACCGTTGCGATCGCCAATTCCGTTACCTACAACCGCGCCGGCAACGACGTGACCAACGTGCGCGCCGCCGTGCAGCGCGTGGGTTTCCGCACCCTCGGCGCGCTGGCCGCTTCCGTCATCGTGCGCCAGCTCAGCAGCGAGATCACCGACCCGGCGCTGCGCGCCCGCGCCGACCAGCTGTGGCGCCACTCGGCCCACGTGGCCGCATT
>DOUW01000209.1:777-2930 GCA_003520365.1 Massilia sp. | reverse complement strand
GACCACCATGAGCACTACGACCAAGGCCGCGCCAGCCGCCTTCCCGGGCGCGCCGGCCGCCGGCGCGCGCGTCGACCTGCGCACCTGGATCGCGGTTGCCGCCGGCATGCTCGGCGCCTTCATGGCGGTGCTCGACATCCAGATCACCAACTCGTCGCTGCGCGACATCCTGGGCACGCTGTCGGCGACCCAGGAAGAGGGCTCCTGGATTTCCACCGCCTACCTGTGCGCCGAGATCGTCGTGATCCCGATGACGGCGCTGTTCGCGCGCGCCTTCGGGGTGCGCAACTACATGATCGGCACCACCGCGCTGTTCCTGGTCTTCTCGACCCTGTGCGGCGCGGCCTGGAACCTGGAAAGCATGATCGTCTTCCGCATGCTGCAGGGCTTCACCGGCGGCGCGCTGATCCCGATGGCGATGACGCTGGTGATGACGCGCCTGCCGAGCTCGAAGCGCGCGGTCGGCATGGCCATCTTCGGCCTGACCGCAACGCTGGCGCCGGCGATGGGCCCGACCCTCGGCGGTTACCTGTCCGAGCTGTACGGCTGGCCCTCGATCTTCTACATCAACTGGGTGCCGGGCGTGCTGCTCATCGCCGGCATGGTCTACGGCCTGGACAAGGAGAAGATGCAGGTCGGCCAGCTGGTCAATGCCGACTGGCTCGGCATCTCCCTGATGGCGATGGGCCTGGGCTGCCTGACCATCTTCCTGGAAGAGGGCAACTCGAAGGACTGGTTCGATTCGCAGTTCATCATCACCTTCGCGGCGCTGGCGCTGGTCGGCATCCTCGGCTGGATCGCGAACAGTTTTGTCCGCCAGCAGTCCTTCGTCAACCTGCGCCTCTACGGCCAGCGCAACTTCCTGGTCGCGACCGCGCTGTCGGCCGTGACCGGCATGGGGCTGTATGGTTCGTCCTACCTGCTGCCGCTGTACCTCGGCCAGATCGCCGGCTATACGCCGATGCAGATCGGCGAAGTGATCGCCTGGGTCGGCCTGCCGCAGCTGATCGTGATGCCGTTCGCGGCGGCGCTGTCGTCGAAAGTCGACAACCGCATCATGTGCAGCTTCGGCCTGCTGCTGTTCGGCGGCTCCTGCCTGATGAACGCCTTCATGGACGCGAGCACCGGCTACGACCAGCTGATGGTGACCCAGATCATCCGCGCCATCGGCCAGCCCTTCGTGATGCTGACGCTGTCGAACTTCGCGATGCAGGGCATCGCGCCGAAGGACATGCCCTCGGCCTCGAGCCTGTTCAACATGACGCGCAACCTGGGCGGTTCGGTCGGCATCGCCCTGCTGGCCACCTCGCTCACCAACCGCGAGCACTTCCACTCGGCGCGCATCGGCGAAGCGGTGTCGAGCTATGCACCGGCGACCCAGGAGCGCCTGGACCAGATGACCCAGGCCTTCATCGCCAGCGGTATCGACCCGGCGACTGCCGCCAGCCAGGCGATCGCCGCGCTCGACCGCATCGTGCGGCGCGAATCCTATGTGATGGCCTACAACGACGGTTTCTGGATCGTCGGCCTGGTCCTGATCTCGTGCATCGCCGTGGTCTGGCTGGCCGACAAGGTCAAGTCCCCCGGCGGCGCTGGCGGCGGCCATTGAACCCATTCGATTGAAGAGAAAAACGATGTTCGAAACCTTTGCCAAGAACCTCCCGCGCCGTGCGGCGCCTGCCGTGACAATTGCCATCGCTACCGCCATGCTGGTGTCCGGCTGCTCGACGATCGGTCCGGATTTCGTGGCTCCGAAGGGCGCCGAGGAAGCCGCTTTCCGTCATGCCCCCGCAGCGCCGGCGGACAGCGCGCGCCTGTCGGCGAGCTGGTGGACCGTGTTCGACGACCCCGCCCTGAACGAGCTGGAAAACCGCGCCCTGGGCAACAGCCCGGGCGTGCGCGCCGCGGCCCAGCGCCTGCTGCAGGCCCAGGCCCAGCTCGGCGTGGTGCGCGCCGGCCAGGTGCCGAACCTGTCGGTGAACGCCGGCGTGTCGAACTCGCGCACCTCGGCCGAGACCGCGCAGGGCCAGGCGCTGGGCGGCCGCTCGATCGAGGGCGACAACTTCTCGGTCGGCGCCGCGCTGTCCTACGAGCTCGATATCTGGGGCCGCGTGCGCCGCATTGTGGAAGCGGCCGACGCCCAGGCGCTGGCG
>DOUW01000209.1:0-643 GCA_003520365.1 Massilia sp. | reverse complement strand
TTCGACGCCGGCCTGTCGAACGAGCTGGACGTCTCGCGCACGCGCATCGAGCGGGCGAACGCCGAAGCCGACCTGCACGAGGTGCAGCGCCAGCGCAACCAGGTCGAGCATGCGCTGGCAGTGCTGGTTGGCGTCTCGCCGAGCACGCCGCTGGTCGCGCCGCAAGCCAAGCCGGCGCTGCCGCTGCCCCCGAGCATTCCGGTCGGCCTGCCGGCCAGCCTGCTGGGCCAGCGCCCGGACCTGGCCGCGAGCGTGGCCAACCTGAAGGCCGCCAACGCCCAGGTGGGCGTGGCCGAGGGCGCGTTCTATCCTTCGCTGACCCTGACCGGCAACTTCGGTTATGCCTCCGAATCGCTGCGCGACCTGGCGGGCGGCAGCGCGCGCCAGTTCTCGATCGGGCCGCTGGCGCTGTCGCTGCCGATCTTCGACGGCGGACGCAACCGCGCCAACCTGGCGCTGTCCCGGGCGCGCTACGACGAAGCGGTGGCAAACCACGAAAACCGCCTGTTGACGGCCTTGCGCGAAGTGGAAGACGCGCTGTCGGACGTGCAGCAGCGCCAGAAACAGGGCGAGGTGCAGGCCCAGGCGCAGGAAGCGGCAAGCCGCGCGCTGCTGGTGGCGCAGGCGCGCTACGAGCGCGGCC
>DOUW01000168.1 GCA_003520365.1 Massilia sp. | reverse complement strand
TCTGGTTGTCGAGCTTGACGCCGTCCTCGATCACGGTGTCGTCCAGCGCGCCGCGGTCGACCGTGGTGTTGCAGCCGATGTCGACGTCGTCGCCCATCACCACGCGCCCGGTCTGCGGAATCTTGATGTAGGCGCCGCCGTCGACCGCGAAACCGAAGCCGTCGCCGCCGATCACGGCCCCGGAGTGGACGATCCCGCGCGCACCCATGATGCAGCGCGCGTGGAAGGTGACGTTGGGGAAGAGTTGCGTGCCCTCGCCAAGTACCGCTTCGCGGCCGACGTAGCATCCGGGACCGATCACCACGCCGGCCTTGACGACCGCGCCCGCCTCGACCGTGACGTAGGCGCCGATATGGGCCGTCGGGTCGACCTGCGCGGTGGCGTGCACCAGGGCCGTCGGATGCACGCCCGGGGCCGGCGGCGCTTCACGCTGGGAAACAAAGTACTGCGCCGCACGTGCATACCAGGCATAGGGATTGGGGCTCACGATGCGCGCGCCCTCGTAGGTGGCCGCGACTTCCGGCGCATCGGCAGGCGACAGCACCAGCGCCGCCGCATGGCTCTGCGCGGCCAGGGTGCGCAGCTTGCTGTTGCTGAGAAAACTGATGTCGGAAGCGCCGGCACGGTCCAGCGGCGCGATGGCCATGACTTCGATGTCCGCGTCGCCCTCCAGTTGGCCGCCGAAACGCTCGACCAGCTCGGCTAGTCGGATTCCCTTGCTCTCCCCTCTCATCGCGGCTCTCCTCGCATGGCGCTGTCGGTATGTCCATTTGGACAAGCGGGCCTGAAGAGCGGTTCCAGCAACGGCGAGGTGCGCCAACCTGGATCAAACGTGGAACACTACAAGTTCAGAACAAGTCCATCTGCGCGCTGGCCTTGCCCTTTTGCCTGCCGTTCGACGCCGGCACCACCAGCGGCCGCCGGAACTGCGACGTGTCGAGCCGCTCGAAGCGCCCGCGCAACGCCCCCAGGCCGAGGCGCTCGACGGTCTTGTCGAAGCGCTGGCGGATCAGGTCGGCCCAGATGCCCTCGCCATGCATGCGGCGGCCGAAGTCGCTGTCGTAGTCCTTGCCGCCGCGCAGGTCGCGCACGCGGTTCATCACACGCTGGGCGCGTTCCGGGAAGTGCGCTTCCAGCCACTCCTGGAACAGCGGGTTCACTTCCCAGGGCAGGCGCAGCACCACGTAATGGGCGCTGACCGCGCCGGCGTCGCGCGCCGCCTCGAGGATCTTCTCGATTTCCGGTTCGGTGACGAAGGGGATGATCGGCGCCACGCTCACGCTCACCGGTATGCCGGCGTCGGTCAGGGTGCGGATGGTGCGCAGGCGCCGCGCCGGCGTGGGCGCGCGCGGTTCGAGGGTGCGCGAAATTTCCGAGTCGAGCGTGGTGAGGGTGATCGCCGCACAGGCCTGGGCATTGGCCGCCATCGGCGCCAGCAGATCGATGTCGCGCTCGATCAGCGAGGACTTGGTGACGAGCCCGACCGGGTGCCGGCATTCGTGCAGCACTTCGAGCACCTGGCGCGTGATGCGGCGTTCGCGCTCGCAGGGTTGATAGGCGTCGGTGTTGACGCCGATGGCGATGTGCTCGGGCTTGTAGGATGGGCTGGCGAGCTCGCGCCGCAGCAGCTCGGCCGCGTTGACCTTGGCGAAGATGCGGGTCTCGAAGTCCAGGCCGGGCGAGAGACCGAGGTAGCTGTGGCTCGGCCGCGCAAAGCAGTAGATGCACCCGTGCTCGCAGCCGCGGTAGGGATTGAGCGAAACATTGAACGGGATGTCGGGCGAGCTGTTGCGCGAGAGGATGGACTTTGCCACCTCGTCGGTCACGACGGTCTTGAACGGTGCCGGCGCGCCGCCCTCTTCCACTACGGCCCAGCCGTCATCGAAGCGTTCGCGGCCGTTGACGTCGTAACGGCCCTGGATGTTGGAGACGGCGCCACGCCCTTTCGTGGCGGCAGGCGCTGGCGCGAGCACGATCTGCTCGGCGCTGTATTCCCGGTCAATTGTTCGTTCGCGATCGGCCATGCGGCACCTGTACTGTATATTTATACAGTATGGTACGCTGCTATTCCCTGCAATTCAAGCGCGGCACGAACGCTGCCTGTTGTTCGACGAAACCGTCGAAGGCCGCGAACAACGGTGCATAGGGCGCGCCGTCGCCCCCGAGCTGGGCCAGGGCGTAAGCGCTGGCCTCCAGGGTGGACAGCTGGTCGGGCGCATGCGCCTTGCGGATACGGTAGTGCGAGGCCGGCATGTCGCGCAGCGCCAGGCGTGGCAGCTGCTGCAGGGCCGGGTTCAGGTACAGCATCTTGCGGCTTTTACGCCACGTTGCATCGAGCACGACCAGGCGAATTTCCTCCGGCGCGGGCAAAGGGGCCGGCGCCGGCGACTGGCTGTTCGCGGACGACTGGCTGTTCGCGGGCGTCTCCGGGTAGAGCAGCACGGGAGTGCGCCCGTCCGCATGCAGCAGCGCGTCGAGGCGCGCCGGTTCGAAGGTCTCGCCTACCTCGAGCACGCTGCCGGCCACGCTCAGGTGCAGCAGGCGCGCGCTGTTCTTGGCGTTGGCCACTTCGAGCGGGTGCTGCAGGATCAGCAAGGCGGCCGGCGATCCCACCGGGCGCACCCAGCGGCAAATGCAGGCCGGTCGCGCGCGCAGGCAGGCGGCGCAGGTGGCGCG
>DOUW01000195.1 GCA_003520365.1 Massilia sp. | reverse complement strand
CCCGGGCAGGTCGCCGAGCAGGATGGCGCGGCCGTCGCCCAGCTGGCCGGCCCAGACGCCGAACTGGTGGCCCGAATACACGGCCGCCAGCGGCTGGGCGCCCTCGGGCACCGCGTTGCCGGTGAAGGCGGCGACGAAGTCGTCCTGCGCCAACGAAGCCGGATCGATGCCGACCAGCGCGGCGGCGCGGCTGCTGGCCGCGACGAAGTGCGGCGCGGGCATCGGCGTCGGCATCAGCCGCGTGTAGAACGCGGGCGGCAGCTCGGCAAAGCCGTTGCCGAAGGGAAGATCGTTGGGCGTAATGGCAGCTCCAGTCCGGATAAGGGTAACGACGCGGGTCAAATCGATACCGCGATTCTACCGTACCGGGCCGATTCTATTCGCGCACGCACGATCGGCAAGCGCGCTTACATCCGGTAACGCATCGTGCACGACACGCGATGACGCCTTGGGACGGTGCTTGCTGCGACGCAGCATCGAAACATGTTGACGGCCTGCATGAGCTCGAATCACACTCGTTCGAGCTTGACATATGGATCACAGTCCACGATCCCAGTCCGACCACAGGAGACAGCGATGACGCCTTACCCGAAGAGCCCCCTGATGGGCCAGATGATGGACCAGCCCCTGCTCATTTCGAGCATCATCGAGTTCGCCGCCCGCCACTACGGCAGCAACGAAATCGTCTCGCGCCGCGTCGAGGGCGACCTGCACCGCTACACCTACCGCGAATGCGAACAGCGCGCGCGCCGCATGGCCAAGGCGCTCGAAGGCCTGGGCGTCCAGATCGGCGACCGCGTCGCCACGCTGGCCTGGAACGGCTACCGCCACATGGAGCTGTACTACGCGGTGTCCGGCTCGGGCGCGGTGCTGCACACGATCAATCCGCGCCTGCATCCCGAGCAGATCGCCTACATCGTCAACCACGCCGAGGACCAGTACCTGTTCTTCGACCTGACCTTCCTGCCGCTGATCGAGGCGGTGGCGCCGCACTGCAAGACCGTCAAGTCCTTCGTCCTGATGAGCGACCGCGCGCACATGCCGCAGGAGACGAAGATCGTCAGCCTGCTGTGCTACGAAGACCTGATCGCTTCCAGCAGCGACGATTACGCCTGGCCGCAGTTCGACGAGAACTCGGCCGCCTCGCTGTGCTACACCTCGGGCACGACCGGCAACCCGAAAGGCGCGCTGTACTCGCACCGCTCGACCATCCTGCACGCCTATGCCTCGAGCATGCCGGGTTCGCTGAACGTGTCGAGCATGGACACGATCGTGCCGGTGGTGCCGATGTTCCACGTGAATGCCTGGGGCCTGCCGTACTCGGTGCCGCTGTCGGGCGCGAAGATGGTGTTCCCCGGCGCGGCGCTGGACGGCAAGTCGCTGTACGAACTGTTCGAGTCCGAGAAGGTGACCTTCTCGGCCGGCGTGCCGACGGTCTGGCTGGGCCTGATCAACCATGCCCTCCAGAATAACCTGAAGTTCTCGACCTTCCGCCGCACCGTGATCGGCGGCTCGGCCTGCCCGCCGGCAATGATGGACACCCTGATCGACAAGCTCGACGTGCACGTGATCCACGGCTGGGGCATGACCGAGATGTCGCCGCTCGGCACCACCGGCGGCCTGCAGGCCAAGCACCTGGCGTTGCCGAAGGAAGCGCAGCGCAAGATCCTGCAGAAGCAGGGCCATGCGATCTACGGCGTCGACATGAAGATCGTCGACGACGAGGGCAAGGAGCTGCCGTGGGACGGCGAGACCTACGGCCACCTGTACGTGAAGGGACCGTGGATCGTCTCGGGTTACTTCCGCGGCGAAGGCGGCGATGTGCTGAAAGACGGCTGGTTCCCGACCGGCGACGTCGCCACCATCGACGCCGACGGCTACATGCAGATCACCGACCGCAGCAAGGACGTGATCAAGTCCGGCGGCGAATGGATCGGCAGCATCGACCTGGAAAACATCGCGATGGCCCACCCGGCCGTGCTGCAGGCGGCCTGCATCGGCGTGACCCACCCGAAATGGGACGAGCGGCCGCTGCTGGTGGTGGTCAAGCGTCCGGGGCAGGAAGTCTCGCGCGAGGAATTGCTGGGCTTCTTCGAGGGCAAGGTGGCGAAGTGGTGGCGGCCGGACGACGTGGTCTTCACCGAGGCGCTGCCGATGGGCGCCACCGGCAAGATCCAGAAGAACCGGCTGCGCGACCTGTACCGGGAGCACCAGCTGCCGACCGCCTAGCGGCAGTGCGCGGGCTGGCCCATTCGCTTTATACTCTAGCGTTAAGCCAGCCCGAACCATATCGAGAGCGTGAACAGACAAGCCGCAACGACATCCTGCCAGGAAGATCTATCCGAACCGAAGGGGGAGCATGCCCATGGCGCGCCTTTCCACGTGGACGAGGAACCGCACGACAAGATTTACTTGACCACGCGCTTTGGCCGCTGGGTCGATCGGGTCACTTACCTCGATATCGGCGTGGCCATTGCCGTGGCGCTAGGTTGTTCCACGTTCTATTTTTGGCTGGCGACCCCGTACGGGCATGGACTCGACAAGGGAGGTGCCCACGATGTCCGGGGTTTCGGCACCGCCTTATATTTCAGCATCGTTACCTTCACCTCCCTGGGCTACGGCGACTTTGCCCCCCTGCGCGCAGGAAGGCTGGTCGCATCGCTGCTGGTCTTCCTGGGGCTGGCGCTGGTCGCACTGTCGGTCGGGAAGGTAGCCTCCGAGAGGCAATATTCGCTCCTGCTCCTGCTGCACACGAGCGATGCCCAGCGGCGGCTGAGCGCGTTTGGCGAGAAGATCCTTCTTGCGTCCGGCCAGCTCGGGCGCGCGAGCGTGCGAGCCCATACCGCTCGATTGCGGCTTGCCATCGACGAACTGGGACAGCTCATCTCCACATTCAGCCGCTATGCCATTTTCAATTCGCACCAGGCGCGGCTGACCGCTTTCGGCAACAGGAGCACGCTGAACGGCTTGTTCGACGATCTTTATGCGGCCCAGTTAGCCTGCGACACGGCTTTCCAGTCGCCTGGCGCGGACCAGCATGTGTGCTCGCGCGCCCTGGGCCTGACGCGGGAAATCGAGCGCCTGTCGATGCGGCTGGTGAACATGCAGGAGAAAGCCAAGGAAGAGCAAACGAGCCTGACGCTGCTGGGACTCCGAAAACTGCTGCAACCCATGCGCGCCGACGGCGGCGTGCCGTTGTCGGGTGTGTGCGAGCCGGTCTATCCGCCGGTGTCGCCGGTGTCCAGATTCGCCGCGCAGCGCGCTCAGCTCGAAACCTGGGCCTTGCAGCACATGTCCGCATGGTTGCGGCGCGTCGTTCTGGACGCGGTGCCTGACGGGAAATCGGCCGCGTGGTGCCTTCAGCAGCACAAGGACCTGGCTTCGTCGCTGGGAATCTCCAATGCCCTGGCCTATCGTTGCATCAAGGACCTGATCAAGGACGGCCGCGTCCCCAAGAAGCCGCCAGTGCTGCCGGCGCTGCGCGAAGATGTTCGATTTTCGACCTGGCTGCAGAAGCGCGCTCTTGGCCTGCACGCGTCCTCCCAGCGGTTCGAGCAGGCGATCGCGGTGGATTCGCTGGGGTTGATGTGCAGGGCGCTGGCCGGGTGCGAGGCGCAACTGTCGTCGCTCGAAGAAGCGATCCGCGGCGACCTCGACGACAGATGGGCGACGGTGTCGTCGACCGGACCACACGGCTTCTTCCTTCTCCAGTTGCGGCAAACCAGCGAAAGTTGCGCGCTTGCCGCGGCGACGGTGGCGCCGGGCGGCTGCGTTGCCTTCTGGGCGGATGCGGTGGTGGTCCGGATCGAGGCCATTATCGGGGAGTTCGGCGAGCTCGGCGGCATGGCGCGCTGAGACGAGCAGGCCGTTGGCCGGCCCGGGCTTGCCGGCCGCGCCGTGCTAGGCGCG
>DOUW01000344.1 GCA_003520365.1 Massilia sp. | reverse complement strand
ACCGCCTGGTCGATGATGGCGTCGACATCCTTCGGGTTGTCGGGGCGGCGCAGCAGCGCCTGGCGCGCCTGCGGCGTCGGGCCGGGCAAGCCGCGCCGGCTGCTGGTCGACATGATCGAAGTGAGGCTGAGCACGCGCTGCGGATGGCGCGCGGCGAGGATCTGGCCGATCATGCCGCCCATCGAGACCCCGATCACGTGGGCCTTGGCGACGCCGAGCGCGGACAGCACCCCGAGCGCATCCTCGGCCATGTCTTCCAGACCATAGGGCGGCTTGAAGGGAAGCTTGAGGCGCGACCTGACCCAGCTCCAGATCAGGCTGGGCTTGCCGGCGCGGTCGAACTTGGTGGACAGGCCGCAGTCGCGGTGGTCGAAACGGATCACATAGAAACCCAGCTCGACCAGGCCGTCGACGAATTCGTCGGGCCAGCTGGTCAGCTGCATGCCGAGGCCGTGCACCAGCAGCACCGGCGTGGACTTGGCGTCTCCCGCGGTGTCGAAGGCAATGCGGATGCCGTTGGCGGTCAGCGTCGGCATGGTGGCTGGACCGGCAAGCCCGACTGGGGCTGGCGGATGCGTTCGTTGAACAAGGCTGGTCTCCTAGCGCTGCCAGGGAGCAGCGCGAAACCAGCATAGCATTTTCGGCATCGGGGCGGCGCTCGCACGGGCATGTGTGCGCCGGTGTTTACACGCCGTGCCTGGCCGCGCCTTTACTCCGCTACGGGACGGCGCGCCGCCGCGCGGCGTTCGGCGAAGAAGCTTCGTAGCATGGCGCTCGCCTCCTCGGCCAGAACGCCGCCGACCACCTCGGCGTGGTGGTTCAGCTGTTCGTGGGCGAACAGGTCGAGCACCGAGCCGCAGACGCCCGTCTTGGGGTCGCGCGCCGCGTACACGATGCGCGCCAGGCGCGCATGCATCATCGCACCCGAGCACATGGCGCAGGGTTCGAGCGTGACGTAGAGTTCGCAGCCCGGCAGGCGGTAGTTGCCCAGCTTTTCGGCGGCGGCGCGCAGCGCCACCACCTCGGCATGGGCAGTCGGGTCGTGGCGGCCGATCGGCTGGTTGTAGCCGACCGCGACCACCTGGCCGTCCTTGACCACGACGGCGCCGACCGGCACCTCGCCTTCGCGCCGCGCCAGCTCGGCCTGTTCGAGGGCCAGGCGCATGAACTTCAGATCTGACTGCGTCAGGTCGGACTGCGTCAGGTCCGACTGCGCCAGGTCGGCCGGCGCGAACGCCGGCTGCGCTGGCCCGGACTGGAGGCCATCGGCGTGCACGGTGTCAGGCATCGGTGATCTCGGCCCAGCAGTTCGGGGTCTCGTGCAGCACCAGCTTGTGCAGGCGCAGGCCGGTGCCGTAGCGGTCGGTGTAGGCCGCCTTCAGGATGCCGAAGGCGACCTGGGCCAGGTTCTCGACGGTCGGGATGCGGTCGATGACGACCGTCTTGTGGCCGGGCAGGCTGGCGAGGAACTCGCGCACCTTGTCGTCCTTTTCGTAGACCAGGAAGGCGTGGTCCCAGACGTCGACCAGGTGCTCCTTGGCGAGCGCCTTGATGTCGGAAAAGTCCATGATCATGCCGTTGTCGGAATTGCCATCCAGCTGGATCACCTCGCCGGTCAGCGTGATCTCCAGGGTATAGCGGTGTCCGTGCAGGTTGCGGCACTGGCTCTTGTGGTCGGGAATGCGGTGGCCGGCGTCGAATTCGAGCTTGCGGGTAATGGTCAGCATCAGCGTCTTAGGGAATCTGTAAAAGTTTATGGGTCTGGAGGCTGAGCTTCCACTTCGGATTGCGGCGGCAAGTCTCGATCGCCAGGCGCGTGTTCTGCGCGGCCAGCGGACCGTCCATCGGCTGGACGAAGAAATTCTCGAAGTCCAGGCGTTCGTAGGCGGACAAGTCCTGGTTCGCCTGCGGGATCACGACCTTGATCTCGTTGCCCTTCTCGACCACCAGGGTCGAACCCATCTTCGGGCTGACGCAGATCCAGTCGACGCCGGCCGGCACCGGCAAGGTGCCGTTGGTCTCGATGGCGATCGTGAAACCGCGCGCATGCATGGCCTCGATCAGGGCCGCGTCCAGCTGCAGCAGCGGTTCGCCGCCGGTAAACACCACGTATTTCGATGGCGCATACGTCGACGGCCACAGGCTGTCGATCTCGGCGGCCAGGCTGGCGGCGTCGCGGAACTTGCCGCCGCGTTCGCCGTCGGTGCCGACGAAGTCGGTGTCGCAGAATTGGCAGATCGAGGTGGCGCGGTCCGCTTCGCGGCCGGTCCACAGGTTGCAGCCCGAGAAGCGGCAGAACACGGCCGGACGGCCGGCATGGGCGCCCTCGCCCTGCAAGGTATAGAAAATCTCTTTGATGCTGTAGGTCACGGTAAGCCTCTTGGTAACCTTCCATTATACCTCGCGCCAGCCAGCCTTGCCGAGCCCCGCGCAGGCTTCGCTGCGCTGACTGTGACTATTGCAATACGGCACGCATATTGACTATCAGCAAGATGAGCCTGTCCGACAAGCAGTAACTTGAGTACCGGAAAGTTCTGATAACCCGTCGGAAGGATCGTCATGAAGACAGCGCTCACCCGCGCTTCCAGCCTGCTGCCTGTCTTGCCGCCTGTCCTGCTCCTGCTGGGCGCCGGCGCGGCTGCCGCCTGCCTGCCCGGCACCGTGTTCCCATCCTCGCTCGTTGGCGCCCTCGCCTGGCTGCTGGCGGCGGCCGGCGGCGTTTGTTGCCTGCTGCGCCGTGGCATCGAGCTCGATGACCAGGCACGCGAGACCGCGGCGCGCCTGTGCCTGGAGCAAAAGGCG
>DOUW01000502.1:3536-3835 GCA_003520365.1 Massilia sp. | reverse complement strand
CAGGCGCCCGCCCGCCGGCCAAGCCGGGCGGCCCGCAGGACGACGCGCTGCGCCGCGCCATCCTCAAGGCGACCTGGACGGTGCGGCAGAAAATCACCTTGTCGGCAGCATACATCTACCAGGCCCGCACCGGCTCGCCCGCGCTCGGGATCGGCAAGTTCACGTCCAACATCTTCGCCATCGACGCCAGCGGACAGTTCTGAAGACCCAGCGATGACGGTCAACGACATCCCGATCATCTCGTTTTTGCAGCGCGTGCTTGATCCGCTGATCATCATGGGGTCCCTGTACGTGTCGTC
>DOUW01000502.1:0-3513 GCA_003520365.1 Massilia sp. | reverse complement strand
CGTCGGCCGTCTACCAGCACATCGATCCCTACCGCACCTGGCGCAGCGGGCGCATGCTGGCCTATGCGCGCGACATCGTCTTCGGCTGGTGCCTGACCATCGGGGTGCTGTACTTCCTCGGCTCGGCCAGCGGCCTGAAATACTATTACGACGAACGCGTGCTGCTGGCCTGGGCCATCGCCGCGCCTGCGACCCTGCTGGCCAGCCACATCGCGGTACGGCTGGCGGCCGGCAGGCCCGATCGCAGCCGCGAAGTGCGCTCGGTGGTGGTGGTCGGCGCCAACGACGTGGGTCTCAAGTTCGCCACCATCTGCGACCAGCACCCGAACCTCTTCATGCAGGTACGCGGCTTCTTCGACGACCGTGCCGGCGAGCGTCATCCGACCGGGCTGAGTCACCCGATGCTGGGCAAGATGTCCGAGCTGAGCCAGCACGTACGCGCCCACAACATCAAGCTCATCTTCATCAGCCAGCCGTTGTCGGCCCAGCCGCGCATCCGGCGCCTGATCGACGAGCTGCAGGACACCACGGCGTCGATCTATTTCCTGCCCGACGTCTACGTCTTCGACCTGATGCAGGCGCGCTTCGACAACGTCGGCGGCATGCCGGTGATTGCGATCCGCGAGACGCCCTTCATGGGCCTGAACGGCATGATCAAGCGTGCCAGCGACATCGCGCTCGCCAGCGCGATCCTGCTGGCGCTGGCCCCGCTGATGCTGGCTATCGGGCTGACGGTGAAGTGGACCTCGCCCGGCCCGGTCATTTTCAAGCAGCGCCGCTACGGGCTGTATGGCGAGGAAATCTGGGTCTACAAGTTCCGCTCGATGCACGTGCTCGACGACGGCGGCGACATCGTCCAGGCGCGCCGCGACGACGGCCGCGTGACGCCGATCGGCGGCTTCCTGCGCCGCACGTCGCTCGACGAACTGCCGCAGTTCGTCAACGTGCTGCAAGGTCGCATGAGCATCGTCGGACCGCGGCCACATGCGGTCGCGCACAACGAGCAGTACCGGAAACTGATCAAGGGCTACATGTTGCGCCACAAGGTCAAGCCGGGCATCACCGGCTGGGCCCAGGTGAACGGACTGCGCGGCGAGACGGCGACGCTGGACAAGATGGAAGCGCGCATCGCCTACGACCTCGACTACCTGCGCAACTGGTCGCTCTGGCTGGACCTGTGGATCATTTTAAAGACAGTGAAGGTCGTTTTGACGCGTGAGAACGCCTTCTGAGACGAATCGCTGAAGCCTGGCTTAAACCGACCGTCATGGGCGGGTGAGGGCGCTTGCCAGCCTGGCCGGATTGCGTGAGGCTGAGAACCGGCGTTCGCGCGTGGCGGATGCCCCGGGACGGAAGCGGCCCTGCATAGCGAGAACTGGAGCGTCGGCAAGACCCGCATACCTACCCAGGGCGCGAGACCACGGAAGAGGTTTCAGGTTCGGTTTTTGGCCTGTGCGTGCTTCGATTCTAGTCAAGGAATGTGCTGCGTGTGACAGGTACGCTTGCAACGGCGTTCTGCCCGACCGCACGCGCTTCGCGGTGGTGGGCAATGGCGCCGCCGCATCGATCACGCAGGCGCATCCGCATCGGAGGGAAGCTTGAATAATCCGGATTCTCGCATCTACGTCGCCGGCCACCGCGGCCTGGTCGGCTCGGCCATCGTCCGCGTGCTGCGCGCCCGCGGCTACGCACACATCGTCACCCGCACCCACGACGAGCTGGAGCTGACGGACCAGGCGCAGGTGCGCGCATTCTTCCGCGCCGAACGCATCGACCAGGTCTACCTGGCGGCGGCGCGGGTCGGCGGCATCCATGCGAACAACACCTACCCGGCGGAATTCATCTACGACAATCTGCTGGTCGAAACCAATGTCGTCCACGAAGCCTGGCGCGCCGGCATCAGGAAACTGCTGTTCCTCGGTTCGTCCTGCATCTACCCGCGCCTGGCCCAGCAGCCGATCCGCGAGGACTACCTGATGTCCGGCGCGCTGGAGCCGACCAACGAGCCGTATGCGATCGCCAAGATCGCCGGCATCAAGCTGTGCGAAAGCTACAACCGCCAGTACGGCACGGATTACCGCAGCGTCATGCCGACCAACCTGTATGGGCCGGGCGACAACTATCACCCCGAGAACAGCCACGTGATCCCGGCCATGATCCGGCGCTTTCACGAAGCGAAGACGCAAGGCGTACCGGAGGTGGTCATTTGGGGCAGCGGCAAGCCGATGCGCGAATTCCTCTACGTCGACGACATGGCCGCCGCCAGCGTGCACGTAATGGAGCTGGCGCCCGCGGTGTATGCCGACATCACGGACCCGATGCATTCGTATATCAACGTCGGGGCCGGCGTCGACGTCAGCATCGCCGAACTGGCCCGGCTGGTGGGCGAGGTGGTTGGCTATGGCGGGCGCATCGTCTTCGACAGCAGTCGTCCGGACGGCACGCCGCGCAAGCTGCTCGACGTCTCCAAGCTGCATGCGCTGGGCTGGCGCGCCAGCACGCCCTTGCCGGAAGGCCTGCGGCGCGCCTACGCGGCTTTCCTCCAGGCCGAAACAACCGAGGCGGCGGCCTGAACGGCGGCGCACAGCCTGAACTGCGCATCACCCACAAGGAGCGATCTTGAAGAACGTGTACCAGGTAGGCGCGGGATCGATGAGGGCCGCAACCGTATTGGCAGCGGCGCTGGCGGCGGCGCTGGCCGGATGCGGCGAGGGCGCCAAGGAATCGAAGCCCGGCCAGGCCCTCGCCAGTGTGAACGGCGAGGAAATCACGGTGCTCCAGCTGAACGAGGAAATCCAGCGTGCCGGCGTGCCGGCCTCGCGCCAGCAGGAAGCGAGCAAGCAGCTGCTGCAGGCGCTGATCGACCGCCAGCTGCTCGAGCATGCGGCGGTGCAGGAAAAGCTCGACCGCGACCCCAAGGTGTTGCAGGCGATCGAAAGGGCACGTTCGCTGATCGTCGCCCAGGCCTACATGCAGAGGCGCCTGGCCAACCTCGCGCGTCCCACGCCGGCCGAGGTCGAAGAGTATTTCAACAAGCATCCCGAATTCTTCTCCAACCGCAAGCAGTTCCGGATGGACCAGCTGGTCCTGGCCGCGAAGGACCTGACGCCGGAGGCGCGCGCCGCCGCCGATGCCGCCCGTTCGCTGGAGGAGGTGGCGGTGTGGCTGGACGCCCGCCAGGTCAAGTACGGGCGGGCCGAGGTCACGCGCAGCACGTCCGAGCTCAACCCCGAGCTGTCGAAGAAACTGCTGGGGATGCCGAAGGGCCAGCTGTTCAGCGTGCGCGAGGGCGAGCGGGCCATGCTGCTGGCGGTCGCCGAAGTGCGCGAAGCGCCCGTGTCGCTGGAGGTAGCAGGGCCCCAGATCGAAAAATACCTGATGAACAGCAAGAGCAAGGAACTGGCCGCCGCCGAGGTTGCACGCCTGCGCCAGCAGGCCAGGATCGAATACCTGAACAAGGACCTGGCGCTCGGCGCGCAGGCGGCGCCGGCCAGCATGACGGCACCGGCCGCG
>DOUW01000495.1:2513-2656 GCA_003520365.1 Massilia sp. | reverse complement strand
CAGGGCCAGGCCGCCGAGCGGCCCGTTCGGGTATTGGCCGACGAGGAAGTACAGCCAGTAATCCTGGATCAGTTCGATCATTCTCCGCTCTCCCCTTTCACGCGGTACGCACCGGGAAGCGGCGCTGGTAGAGCTGGGCGGCC
>DOUW01000495.1:0-2296 GCA_003520365.1 Massilia sp. | reverse complement strand
CTCGGCCGCGCCGATCACGGTGGCCACGCTGGTGTCCTTCCACAGGTTGACCGTCTGCGACAGCAGCGGCGGCACGGCGATGCGGATCGCCTGCGGCATCAGCACCAGGCGCACGGCGGCGAGGCGCCCCAGGCCGAGCGAACGCGCGGCCTCGAGTTGGGATGCGGGGACGGCGCGGATGCCGCTGCGGATGTCCTCGGCCATGTGCACGCCGCTGTAGAGACTTAAGGCGATCACGGCGCAGATGGCTTCCGGATTGCTGTCGTAGAGCGCCATCTTCAGCGATTCGGGCAGCAGCTCGGGAAAGGCGAAGTACCAGAACAGCAGGTGCGCCAGCAGCGGCACGTTGCGGATGCCCTCGACGATGGTGGCGCCGATGCCCTGCAGCACGCGGTTCGGCGAACTGCGCATCAGGGCGACCAGCGCGCCGAACGGCAGCGCCAGCACGAAGCTGGCGGCCGTCAGTTGCAGGGAAAGGATGAGGCCCTGCACCAGCCAGTCATGGTACTGGCCGGACTGTAGGATGCCGGGATCGAAAAATTGCAACGCGAACCGCTCAGATCTTGTCGGTATGGATGGTGAAGGCGCGCTTGGCGATGTTCGGGCGGGTGCCCGGGCCGTACCACTTGTTGAACAGCTGATTGGCCGCGCCGCTGCTTTCCAGCTCGCGCAGGGTGGCGTCGACCACGCCCTTCAGGTTCTTCTCGCCCTTGCGCAGGCCGAGCGCGATCGACTCGACGCCGATGCTGGTCGGCAGGATGGTGAAATTCTTCGCCGCCGGGCCCAGCTTGCCGTAGTCGGCCAGCAGCGAGGACTCGTCGTTGACGTAGGCGATGCCCTTGCCCTGCTGCAGCGCCTGGAAGGCCTGCTGGGTGTTCTCGAAGGTGACGATGTTCGCCGTCGGCACCGCCGCGCGCAGGTTCGTTTCCTGGGTGCCGCCGCGCACCGTGACGACCTTCTTGCCGGCCAGTTGCGGCAGCGCGCTCACGCCGCTGGCGGCGCGCACCATGACTTTCGAGCCGGTGACGAAATGGGTCAGGGCGAAGTCGACCTGCGACTCGCGTTCCTTGTTGTGGGTCAGCGTGGCCGCCAGCACGTCGACATGGCCCTGCTGCAGCTCGGGGATGCGGGCCGAGACCGACAGCTGCTTGAACACCGGCTTGACGCCGATCTTCCTGGCGACCGCCTTGGCGATGTCGATTTCATAACCGACCAGTTCGCGCGTCTTCGGATCGATGAAGCTGTTCGGCTCGTCGGTGCCGAGCACGCCGAAGACGATCTCGCCCTTCTTCCTGATATCGGCCAGCTGGTCGGCATGGGCGCTCGCGGCGAACGACAGTTGCGCGGTCAGCGCGATGGCGCAGGCGATGAATGTACGGCGGGTTTTCAAGGATTTCTCCAACGGCTGAATGGTCGAACCATGGAGTATATGACATGTGCATGCGAGCAAGAACAATCAATTTTCCATATAGACATGCGAGAGTGGTATAAGCGAAACAGCACCCCGGAGCGGCACGTCCAACCGAAAAGGCGGCTGGCGGCGGCGTTGCCGACGCTTTCGCGTCCATGCTATACAATCAAGTCGGCGCGGCGCCCACGGAAGCGCCGCCAACTTATTTTTGGAGAAATCATGTCGGGCTATAGCATCAACATCGAAGAAAAAACGCTCGCGGGCAATAACTTCCGCGAAGTCCTGTACACCACCCAACGCAGCCAGCTGGTCATCATGACCCTGCAGCCGGGCGAAGAGATCGGCCTGGAGCACCATACCGGCCACGACCAGTTCATCCGCGTCGAAGCCGGCACGGGCGTCGCCATCCTGGATGGCGAAGAGCATGCGCTGGAAGACGGCGTCGCCGTCGTGATCCCGGCCGGCACCGAGCACAACGTCATCAATACCTCGCAGAGCGAACCGATGCGCCTGTACACCCTGTACACCCCTCCCGAGCATCCGGACGGCATCGTGCACGCGACCAAGGCCGAAGCGGACGAGTACGAGAAGCAGCACCACGCTGAGTAAAACAACCTTGGGTGGGGTCGTTGGCGGCGAGATCATCGTATCCGGTACGCGAACCATAACGATCCCCGCGTGGGCGGCCNNACTAGGCCCTGGCCCGCGCTTCCAGCAGCGCGCGTTCCTGCGCATTCGCCGTCATCGCCGCCGCCCGCAAGAATTCGGCGCGGGCCTCTTCCCGCCGCCCCAGTTTTTCCAGCAGATCACCGCGCACGCTAGGCAGCCATTGGTAGCCGCGCAGCGCCTCGCTGCCCGCCAGCGCATCGACCAGCGCCAGGCCGG
>DOUW01000143.1 GCA_003520365.1 Massilia sp. | reverse complement strand
CCGATGCGGTGGTCCTGACCCTGGGCGACCACACCTACCCGCGCGGCGCGGCCCGGGAATTCGCCGACTGCTACGGCCCGACCTGGGGCCGCTTCAAGGACCGCACCTGGCCTTCTCCCGGCAACCACGAGTACTACACCAAGGGCGCCCTGCCCTATTTCGCCTACTTCGGCGAACGCGCCGGACGCGGCTACTACAGCCTGGAGCTCGGCAGCTGGCGCGTGATTTCCCTCGACAGCAACCTGGCCCCGGCGGCGCACGCGGCCCAGCTGGACTGGCTGCGCGCCGAACTGCGGGACCATCCGAGCCGCTGCACGCTCGCCTTCTGGCACCATCCGCTGTACAGTTCGGGCGGGCACGGCAGCGTGCCGAAGATGCGGGAAGCCTGGGCCCTGCTGCACGCGGCCGGCGCGGAACTGGTATTGTCCGGCCACGACCACGACTACGAACGCTTCGCGCCGCAGGACGCCGACGGCAACCTGGACCGCGCGCGCGGCATGCGCCAGTTCGTGGTCGGCACCGGCGGCGCCTACGCCACGCCGTTCCTGCTGACTGTGAAACACAGCGAAGCGCGCGACGCCAGCCGCAACGGCGTGCTGCGCCTGCGCCTGCGCGCCGACGGCTACGACTGGGAATTCCTGGAAGCGACCCCACCTTCCCTGCCGAACGCATCGCCGCCCGACCATGGCAGCGCCGCCTGCCATTGAACCATCACACCCTGGAGTACCTGCATGAAAACCCGTCCGCTGTTCGCCGCATCGCTGCTGCTGGCCGCATTGAATAGTGCTGGCGCACAGCCCGGTGGCGCCGCGGCCCCCGCCGTTCCCGTCGACGTGCCCCACATCGCCTTCGATAAATACACCCTGCCCAACGGCCTGCAGGTGATCCTGGTCGAGGACAAGCGCCTGCCAATGGTGGCGGTCAACGTCTGGTACCACGTCGGCCCGGCCAACGAGGCGCCGGGGCTGGCCGGTTTCGCCCACCTGTTCGAGCACATGATGTTCGCCGGCAGCAAGCACCTGCCGCGCGGCCTGGCCGACCGCCTGCTAGAAGGCGCCGGCGCCACCGACAGCAACGGCGGCACCGGCTACGACAGCACCAGCTACTACGACACCGTCCCCTCGAACCAGCTCGAGCTGGCCCTGTGGGTGCATGCCGACCGCATGGGCTACCTGCTCGACGTGCTGGACCAGAAGGCCCTGACCAACCAGCAGGACGTGGTGCGCAACGAGCGCCGCGAGACGGTGGAGAACGAACCCTACGGGATCGTCGAGGAAGCGCTGAACCACGCGCTGTTCCCGCCCGAGCACCCCTACTACGCCTCGGTGATCGGCTCGCACGCCGACATCCAGAACGCGAAACTGGCCGACGTGCGCGAGTTTTTCACGCGCTACTACGGCCCGAACAACGCCAGCATCGTGATCGCCGGCGACATCGACAAGGTGAAGACCCGCGCGCTGGTGGCGAAGTACTTCGGCAGCCTGAAGCGCGGCCCCGACGTGGCGCGCCCGCAGATCGTCACGCCGCCGATCGCGGCCGAGCGCCGGCTCACGGTGCCGGACCGGGTCGAACTGGCGCGCGTCTACATGGGCTGGCTCACGCCGCCGGCCTACCAGCCGGACGACGCCGAACTGGCGGTGGCGGCCCAGATCCTCGCCGGCGGCAAGTCGAGCCGGCTGTACAAGTCGCTGGTGTACGAGCGCCAGATCGCCCAGGACGTCGACGCCGACCAGGATGCGCGCGCCCTGGTCTCGACCTTCCTGGTCGAGGTGACGGCGCGCGCCGGCCACACCCCGGCGGAACTGGAAAAGGCGATCGACGCCGAACTGGCGGCGCTGCGCGAGCACGGCCCGACGCAGCAGGAAGTCGAGCGCGCCAAGCGCCAGATCGAGACGGCGATGCTGACCTCGCTCGAACAGCTCGGCGGCGACGGCCTGGCCGACCAGCTGAACCACTACAACCAGTTCACGGGCGACCCGGGCTACCTGGCCAAGGACATCGCCCAGCTGCGCCGTATCACCCCGGCCGACGTGCAGCGCGCCGTGCGCACCTGGCTGCAGCCGAAGAACCGGGTAGTGGTGGCCGGCGTGCCGGGCGAACCGAAGCTGCCGATTGATCCGCCGGCGCCGAAGCCGCCAAAGACGGCGAAGGGAGACAAGAGCGGCATCAACCCGGTCGAAGCCTGGCGCGCCAAGGCGCCGAAGGCCGGCCCGACGCCGGAAGTGAAGCTGCCGCAGGGCGAGGCCTTCACGCTCGCGAACGGCCTGACCGTGATCCACCACTACAACCCGGCGCTGCCGCTGGTGTCGGCGGAGCTGGTCATCAAGAGCGGCGCCGACAGCAATCCGATCGACCTGCCCGGCCTGGCCGGCTTCACCGCCCAGGTGCTGACCGAAGGCACGGCCAAGCGCAGCGCGCCGCAGATCGCCGACGAGATCGCCCAGCTGGGCGCCTTCCTGGAAGCCGACAGCGGCACCAACGCGTCGGCGGTGTCGCTGCTGTCGCTGCGCTCGACCTTCGACCAGGCCTTCGACGTGATGGCCGACGTGGCCCTGCATCCCGCCTTCCCGAGCGCCGAGGTCGAGCGCCAGCGCGCCAGCCGGCTGGGCGAACTGATGCAGCAGCGCGACGAGGCCGAGGCCGTGGCC
>DOUW01000091.1 GCA_003520365.1 Massilia sp. | reverse complement strand
ACCGCGCGCGCCGGCGGATCCTCGAAGCCGGGGCCGCTGCCGGCCAGGTGCGCGACCTGGACCACCACGTCGGGCGCCGCCGGCAGCACCTGTTCGAGGAAGATTCGCGCCTGCCGTTCGCCGTAGGGACGCCGCTTGCCGATGTTGGCGCGCAGGTGGACCACGATCGCCATGCCTTTGGCATTGGCGGCGGCGAACACCTCGCGCAGGCGCGCCACGTGGGCGGGAATGTCGAGCTGGACGTCCGAATTGCCGAGGTGGAGCTTGATGCCGCGGCGCAGGCCGGGAATGCTGGCGCAGCGGTGCAGCTCGACCAGCGCGTAGTCCTTCAGCGGATTGAAACCGCAGAAAGCGAGCAGCCGTTCCGGGAACTGCGCGGCCTGGGCGGCGGTCCAGTCATTTTCCAGACGCACCCGCGCATACTCGTCCTCGACCTGGCGCGCCGGGCTGCCATACATATAGGCAGTCGATAGCAGGACCGCCTTGCGGATGCCGGCGCTGTCGAGGAGTGTGATGACGTCCTTCGCATCCAGGCGCGTCACCCCCGCGTCCGGGCCGATCATGCTGATGGTTGCTTTGCTGAAGACGTGCTGGTGGAAGTCGCCGGCCGGCTGGGCGTCCGCCATTGCAGGGAGCGCAAGCAGGCTGAAGGCCAGTGCGCGAAAGAGCTTGCGAGCGGACATGTGTGCCTTTCTCCGGAGCCGAGGGGAGTGCCGATGGGCTAGCGGCAGGGCTGAGTGTAAAGGCCGGGCCGCACCGTACGTGGTCGTTTCCCATTGACAAGATCAGTCTGCCTGACGAACCATGAGCTAACCATCATCTCATGTGACCACCATGCGCCGCCAGCTCCGCAAAAACCTGCTTCCCTCATCCACTCCCCGGCAGAACCACACCAAAACCGCCGCCAAACCGGAGACACGCCGCACACGCGACTACATCCTGGTCATTGCGGCAATCCTGTCGCTTCTGGCCACCTTCCTCACTTTGGTCGGGTATGGCCTGACACTGTCCATCTTACAGTTCAACCTGCCCCACGAAACCTTGTTCGGTACCACGCTCGACCTTCTCGACCTTTCTCTCTGGATGGTCCTTTACTTCTTCGAGAGCTTTTTCCGCATGTCCCTCCTGGGGGAAGCAGTGGGCTACCTCATCAGCCTGTGGTGGACGATACCCGTGGTGTTCATCGTTTTGTTTTCCTGCGGGCTGTATTTCAAGTACCGGTCCCACGTCCCCTACCGTCCGGCACGCAAAACCAACTGGATAAACTGGTTCAGGTTCAGGCGCGAAGCCAGCGTACGTACATTGGCGTTCCAGACCGGCGCCTACAGCTTGGTCGTCCCGGCCACGTTCATCCTCCTTTCCGTCTTCGGCGCCGCTGCGACTGTCTGCGCCGCATTACTTCTGGCCAACGCGCCCATGATCGGCATGAATGCCGGCGACCGCTATATCAAGGAGTATGTCGTCGGACCGGAACAGTGCGCACCGCCGCGCACACGGCTCGAGCGCATTAAGCCAGGGGCGAAGACGGAAGGGACCGCGAAACTCGCAAACTGCGTCCGGATCAGGAACGAACGGGGGCTGTGCGAACAGGGACGCGTCGTTTTCGCGACAACCGGCGCCATCGTGCTGTTCGAGCCCGCTACCGGCCATGCCTTCAGGGTGCCGACCAAGGACGCCGTGATCGATACCCTCGCCAGGCTCGACGGCCCCGCGACTTGCACGGTACCGGCGCGCAACGCCACAGCCACGGGTACGCCGGCCGAAGCGTCCCAAGCGAAAGAAACCGGGACGCGCGGATAGCCTGGCAATGCCGCACGGCCCGTTTCCTACGGTGCGAAGCCAGTCCCGTACGTCATGCGATGATTGTCCGCAGCGCTCCCGCGCCCCGGAACCCGGCCCGGCCTGCCGGCTGGAGACACGCGCCGCACCATGACCGACATCCTGATCATCCTCTTCCTGATCCTCCTGAACGGTGTGTTCGCGATGTCCGAACTGGCGCTGGTCTCCGCCAAGCGCCTGCGCCTGGAAAAGCAGGCCGAGGAAGGCAGCCGCGGTGCCCATGCGGCGCTGAAGCTGGCCGACAACCCCAGTCATTTCCTCTCCACCGTCCAGGTCGGGATCACCCTGATCAGCATCTTCAACGGCGCCTTCGGCGAAGCCTCGCTGGTGGCGCGCCTGGTGCCCCGGCTGGAATCGATGCCGCTGACCCAGCCCTACGCCTACCAGATCGCGCTCGGCGTGGTGGTGGTCTGCATCACCTTCGCTTCGATCATCCTCGGCGAACTGGTCCCGAAACGGATCGCCATGCAGTACCCGGAAGCGATGGCGACCCTGATCGCGCCGCCGCTGCGCATGCTGTCGACGATCATGTCGCCTTTCGTCAAGGTCCTGGCCCTGAGCACCGAGGCGATCGCGCGCCTGATCGGGATCGGCGGCCACAAGGCCGGGACGCCGACCGAGGAAGACATTACCGGGATGATCAAGGAAGGGACCGACGCCGGCGTGTTCGAGAAGACCGAATACGACATCGTCTCGCGCGCGCTGCGCCTGGACGACCGCCACCTGAAGGCCCTGATGACGCCGCGCGTGGACATGGTCTTCATCGACCTCGAAGGCGAGCGCGGCGCCCTGCTGCAGCGCATCGCCGACAGCCAGTACAGCCGCTTTCCCGTGTGCCGCGGCGACCGCTCGCAAGTGGTCGGCTTCATCCATACCGGCGTCCTGTTCGAACAGGCCGTGCGCGGCGGCTCGCTCGACGCGATCGATATCGAGGCCGCGGTGCAGGAGATCCTGTACGTCCCCGAGACGGTGAGCGCGATGGGCGTGCTCGAGCTGTTCAAGAAGAACAACGCCGAGCTGGGCCTGATCGTCGACGAGTACGGCGACATCCAGGGCATGGTGACCATGACCGACCTGATGAGCGCACTGGTGGGCGACGTCACCGTGATCGGCGAGGAGCACGACCCGGATGCGGTGCAGCGCGAGGACGGCAGCTGGCTGCTCGACGGCGGCATCATGCTCGACCGTTTCCGCGACCTGTTCGCGTCCGGGGTGCGCTTCCCGGCCGAGGAAAACGGCGCCTACCACACCCTGGCCGGCTTCCTGCTCTACCAGTTCGGCTATATCCCGCGTCCGTCCGAGAGCCTGGTGTGGGATGCCTGGCGCTTCGAAGTGGTCGACATGGACGGCAACCGGATCGACCGCATCCTGGTGACGCACACGCCGCTGCCGCCGGCGCCGGCGCCCGACGAGGAGCACGCGGGCGGGCGCGACGCCTGAGCCGGGCCGGCGGCTGGCGGCAGCGCGGCAGCGGCGGTAGCATTTGCTTACACGAACTGCGAGTTAGCGAACGGAGCCATTCTCCGGAACGGCGCACACTAGGATAAAACCTTGCGCCCGGAGCCTGAAATGACCAAGCGATTCACCTTTGCCACCACCGTACCCGCCTCGGTCGACGAGGCCTGGTCGTGGTCGACTTCCATCAGGGGCATCAAGTCGGAGATGTGGCCGATCCTGAAGATGACCTTCCCCAAGGACCTGACCCACATCGGCAAGGAAACCACGCTGCAGAAACCCATCTGCCGCTGCCAGTTCCTGCTGCTCGGCCTGTTCCCGATCGACATGTCGAAGCTGACCTTCGTCGAACTCGAGCCGGGCCGGCGCTTCGTCGAGCAGTCGCCGCTGCTGTCGATGCGGCTGTGGCGC
This sequence comes from Massilia sp., assembly GCA_003520365.1. Lineage (GTDB taxonomy): Bacteria > Pseudomonadota > Gammaproteobacteria > Burkholderiales > Burkholderiaceae_D > Telluria > Telluria haematophila. Next base: position 251 of record DOUW01000091.1, on the reverse strand, counting down.
CACGAACGCATCGTCACGCCTTCGCCCGAGGGCACGGTGGTGACCGACAACGTCGAGTTCACGCCGCGCTTCGCCGAGCCGGTGGTCGGCTGGTTCGTGAAGCGCTTCTTCGAGCACCGCCACGCGGTGCTGTCGCGCTCGCTCAGGTAACCAGGTCACTAGCCGCGCAGCACCAGCGCCGCCAGCGCCAGCATCAGGACGCCGGTGCAGGCCTCGATGGCGCGCCACACCGCCGGCCGCCCGAGCACGCC
>DOUW01000125.1 GCA_003520365.1 Massilia sp. | reverse complement strand
GTGGTTGCCAAGATCATCGCCTAATTAGCGTGTGATCACTGGGCAGGGCAAGCGTCCTGTCCAGACAACAGAGGGGGGCAGAATTTCGATTCTGCCCCCTCTGCACGAGTAGGAACAGTGTTATACTCCCGCTCTTGTGCTGTACCGAAGTAACCGAATACATGATTGCCGGCGACAAGCCGGTTCGTTCTTTTTTAAGGAAATAGCATGTCCACTCCAAACCAGAAAATCCGCATTCGCCTGAAAGCGTTCGACTACAAGCTGATCGACCAGTCCGCACTGGAAATCGTCGACACCGCCAAGCGCACCGGCGCTGTGGTCAAGGGCCCGGTCCCGCTGCCGACCCGCATCCAGCGTTTCGACGTCCTGCGTTCCCCGCACGTCAACAAGACCTCGCGCGACCAGTTCGAAATCCGTACGCACCAGCGTCTGATGGACATCGTGGACCCGACCGACAAGACCGTTGACGCACTGATGAAGCTGGACCTGCCGGCTGGCGTCGACGTCGAAATCAAGCTGCAGTAATTCTTTCGACAGACGCGGAGCGATCCGCGAGCGTTGAATTAATCGGGGCCGGGAAGGGCCGCCACATTGGCGAACCTTCCCGGCCCCGATGCTGTTCCGGGTTCGTTTTTTGCCAAGCGCATCAGCACTTAAATTGCCCAGCGTTAATCATGCTAAGATCGATGGTGATTTTGATAACGCGACGGGCGGAGGGGAGATGAACGCGACTTGGGCTGCCGTCACCGGGTATGCGCGACAGTTGAACGACACCAGCTGGACAAGGGTGCTGACCTATGCCTGGGCGGCCTTCATTACCCTGGCAATGCTGCTGCCCTTCGTCCCTGAGCAATGGCGTGGCACGGCCAAGTCCATCGGGTTCGCGCTGCCGTTGCTGCTTCTGGCGGCAAAGGATTTCGCCCAGCTCCCCGACCTTGCCGCCCGGCTGCGTGCCCTGCATCGGCAGGGCGCAGGCGCACTTGCCATGCTGGCGGCATGCCTGCCGCCCGGCCTGATCGGCCTGGCGCGTCTCGACCGCGAACTCTGGCGCAGCTTTTTCTGCTGGCTGCGCCGCCAACCCAGGCCGGCACGTCCGGACGGCCTGAGACTCACCTACCTCGAGCAGGGCGCCTATTCGACTGCGATTGCCTTCGGTCTGTTTTCCGTACTGGTGGAGCTGCCGCTCGATGCGGCGCTCGTGCCGCTGTTCGTCGACGATCCCGATGCGGTCAGGAACATCCATATCGCGGTCGCGCTGGGCAGCGCGTACACCCTCGTGTGGCTGCTGGGCGACCGCTGGCGCGTGCGCGACGGTTGCCACGTCCTGACCGCCACCCATCTCGACCTGCAGGTCGGCGCCCGCGCCAGCGCCCGCATCGCGCTGGCCTCGATCGCGGACGCACAGCCGCTGCGCGAGCCGGTCGCGCAATGGCGCCGCAGGCACCCGTTCCGCGACAAGGAAGCGGTAACGATCACCCCCTTCGACAAGCCGAACCTGATCTTGCGCCTGCACCCGGACGCGGACTGCACGATCACGCACCACGGGCTCGAGCGCAACGGCGTGCGTTACGTGTTTCTCTACCTTGACCGCCCGGAGCGTCTCATTGCGGCGCTGGCATCACGCGCCTGACGCCATGCGGCGGGCCTCCCACGCATCTCGATAAAGGACATCATGAAACGCATCTGGTCGGCTGTCGTGGCTTGCCTGCTCCTTTTACTGGTACTGCTGTTCCTCGGATTCGGGGGGTACGCATCCAGGCCGCTGCCCCTCAAGCTCGGCGCTGCCGCCCTCGGGCTTTGTTTTCTGGTCACGTTCTTCAACGTGGTCTTGCCCGACGGACGGATCGCCAACAATGTCGTGAAGGTCCTGAATTTCTGTGCCGGCGCCTTGTTTTTCGCGGCGATGCGGCTAGTGCTGCAGCACTATTTCAATACCATGCATCTGGCCTGAACGTCGTCGCCCAGGCCCCCGGGTCAGTCCTTCGACCCGGTCTTCCAGCGCAGCCCGAAGCCGAAGCGCTGGTCCATCAGTTCGTGCGCGCTGGTGCGGCCCTGCTGCTCGAAGTACTCGACCATCTTGGTCACCTGCAGGCGTCCGCCCTGGTTCTCGATCATCGCGATCGCGCACATCATCTGCCTGCCGCCCTGGTCGAGCCGCACTTCGATCGGCGCCTGGTTCGGCACCGCCACCGTCACCACGCCGTCGGTCGCCGACCAGTTCGGCACGCCCTCATAGATGAAGGAGAAGATCAGCGCGCGCCGGATCTGGTCGAACTGGTCGCCGTTGATCCACAGGTTCTCGCCGCCGGTCGATGCGCCGGTACGGTCGTCGGCGTCGAGCTTGATGTAGGGGAGGCGGTCATAGTCGCCCCAGGCGTTCCCGAGCGCCTGCACCAGGCCCTTGCGGCCATCGGCCAGCTCGAACATGCAGCCGAGATCGAGGTCGATGCCGCCACCGGGACGGCGCGGGCGGCCGGCGTTACCCAGGGCGCCGCTCAGGCGGCCGAGGAAGCCGGTCTTCTCCGGCGCCGGCGCCGGCGTCGGCGAGACGGAGGACTGGTTCCAGTTCAGGTTGACGTGGATGCGGCCGTAGCCGCGGCCGGGCGCCTTGTCGAGCGAGACCTTGTCGCCGCGTTTTTCTAGCGTGATCTTCGACAGCGAGACTTTCGGCGCTGCGGGTGCCGCAGGTGCCGCAGATGCGGCAGCAGGCGCGGAAACCGGCGACGACGCGGGCGAGGCCGGCTTGGCCTCGGTGCCGCCGAAGTGCGCGAGCAGCGCCGACA
>DOUW01000126.1:1766-2964 GCA_003520365.1 Massilia sp. | reverse complement strand
GGGCCTGGCGCTCGACGCGAATCCCGCCACCGCCCTGCAGACCGCGCGCGCGCTGGCCGGCGATGCGCCATTGACCCTGTATGTGCCGCGCGAACAGCTGGGCGAATACCAGGTGCTGCTGGCCGAGGCCGGGCCCGGAACCGTGCTTGAAACCGACGACTGGGCGCACTGGATCAACGGCGCGAAAAGCACGGCCTTCGACCTGGTCCCTGGCCTGGGTGCGGCCGGCGCCCGCCAGCGCGACTGGCGCCGCTGGCGCGTGCCGATCGCCCTGGCGTTTCTTGCCGTGGTGGTGAACCTGGCCGGCCTGAACATCGAATGGCTGCGCCTGCGCGGCGAGTCGACCGCGGTGCGCCAGCAGATGACGCAAACCTACCGCTCGGTGTATCCGAACGAGCCGGTGTCCGACCCGGTGGCGCAGATGCGCATGCACATCCAGCGCGCCCAGGCCGGCAGCGGCCAGATCGGGCCGGACGAATTCCTGTATCTCGCCGGCGCGCTCGGCGACGCAACACGAGAACTGCCGCGTCCGCCCGGCATTACATCAATGGAGTACAAGGAACGCTCGTTACGCGTACGCGTCCAACCGGAGACGGTAGACCCCGCCACATTGCGGCAACTGCAGGCGTCCTTGTCCGCACGTAACTTGAGTCTGGAAGAAACCGCACCCGCCAACTGGACGGTGCGCAGCACGGGAGCCAAGCCATGAGTCTGGGCAGCACAATCGGGCAGGTGCGCGAGCGCGCAATGGCCTACTGGATCGCGCGGTCCGACCAGGAACGGCGCTACCTGACGGTCGGCTTCGGCGTCGTCGTCATCGCGCTGGTCTACATGGCGCTGGTCGAGCCGGCGGTCGAGGGCCGCGCACGCCTCGAGCGTTCGCTGCCGGCCCTGCGCCAGCAGGCGGCCGAACTGTCCGGCCTGGCCGAGCAGGCGCGCGGCCTGGTCGGCCAGGCGCCGGTGCCGGTCACGCCCATGACCCAGGAAAGCCTCACCGCCAGCCTCAACGCGCGCGGCATCAAGCCGGCCTCGCTCACGCTCACCGGCGAATACGCGCGCATGCAGGTGAACGGCACCTCGTTCGCCAACCTGCTGGTCTGGCTCGACGCCCAGCGGCGCGAGAACCGCATTGCGGTGCAGGAAGCCACTTTCACGGCCCAGGATCCGGTGGGCCAGGTCGATGCCAGCCTGACGCTGT
>DOUW01000126.1:0-1679 GCA_003520365.1 Massilia sp. | reverse complement strand
GGACACCGGGACCGGTGCCCGATGAGGCGAGGCCTGTTGTTCCTTGGCGTCGTCGCGCTCGCGGTGGCCCTGACGGTGCTCGCTTTCCTGCCTGCCAGCTGGCTCGGCAACTTCGTGGAACGCCAGACCGGAGGCCGTTTGACTCTGGGGGATGCGCAGGGTACGCTCTGGAACGGCTCAGCTTTCGTGGGCGGGGCGCCGGGCGAGGGCGGGGCGGTCACGCCGCTGCTGCCGGGCCGCTTCGCCTGGCGCCTGTCGCCGCTGGTGCTGTTCGGCCAGGTGAACATGACCTTGCAAAACCCGCAGGCCTTGTCGCAGCCGGTCTTGATCGAAGGCAGCTGGTCGCAGTGGCAGGTCAGCGCCGGGCAATTGCTGCTGCCGGCCGAAGGGTTGGCCGGCCTGGGTGCGCCGCTCAATACGCTGGCGCCGTCGGGGGTGATTCGCCTGAGCTGGAACCGGCTCGACCTGGTGCGCCAGGCGAACAGCGTCGCGGTCACCGGACGCACGGTCCTGAGCCTGGCCGACATGGGCTCGCGCATGGCGCCGATCCGGCCGCTGGGCAGCTACGAGATGGCGATGGACTGGCGCGGCCAGCAGGCCGACCTGGTGCTCTCCACGGTGCGCGGCGCGCTGCTGTTGTCGGGAACAGGGAAATTGCAGAACGGACGCCTGCGCTTTTCGGGGCAGGCGGCGGCCGCGGACGGCTACGAAGACACGCTGGGCAACATGCTGAACCTGCTGGGGCAGCGCCGCATGGTGAACGGTAAAAACATAATCGCACTTGAGTTCAGATAATGAAAACATCCTTCCGTAGCACCCCCGAATTCCCGGCGCTGCGCCGGATCGCCGCCGGCGTCCTGCTGTGCTGCGCATTCGCCACGGCGCTGCCGCCGCTGCCGGCCTTTGCCCAGGAAAATGCCGCCGCGCTGAGCTTCGTGAATGCCGACATCGAGTCCGTCATCAAGGCGGTCGGCCACTACACCGGGATGACCTTCATCGTCGACCCGCGCGTCAAGGGCACGCTCACGCTGCAGTCGGAAAAGGCGCTGACCAAGACCCAGGCCTTCGGACTGCTCACCTCCGCCCTGCGCCTGCAGGGTTATGCGGTGGTTACCACCGGCGAAGGCTATGCGAAAGTGGTGCCGGAAGCCGAGGCCAAGCTGCAATCCTCGCCGACCCAGGTCGGCACCCGCGGTTCGCGCGCCCAGGGCGACCAGATCGCCACCCAGATTTATCATTTGCAATATGAATCGGCCGCCAACCTGACGGCCGTGCTGCGTCCGCTGATTTCGCCGAATAACTCCATCATGGCGAACCCCGGCAACAACAGCCTGGTCATCACCGACTACGCCGACAACCTGCGCCGCCTGTCGCGCATCATCGCCGCGCTCGACGCGCCGGTGGCGGCCGACCTCGACGTCGTGCCGATCCGTAACGGCATCGCCAGCGACATCGCCACCCTGGTCGGACGCCTGATGGAGCCGGCCGCCGGCGGCGACTCGGGCCGCGTCACGGTGCTGGCCGATGCCCGCACCAACTCCATCGTCGTGCGCGCACCCTCGCAGGCGCGCGCGAACCTCGCCAAGTCCCTGATCGCCAAGCTCGACCAGCCGACCTCGGAAAAGGGCAATATCCACGTCGTCTACCTGAAGAACGCCGACGCCACCCGTGTCGCGCAG
>DOUW01000285.1:3546-3823 GCA_003520365.1 Massilia sp. | reverse complement strand
CGTCGAGCTCGACACCGCCTGCCGCGCCGACGGCGGCGCGCTCGAGGCGCTGGTGCGCCAGCTCGATTTCTTCGGCGCCGCGCCGCCCTGCGGCGTCGGCGCGGACATTCCGCGCTGGGAAATCACGGTGGAAGACGGCGCCCAGCGCAAGACGGTGACGCTGCTGGACGACGGCAGCCTGGGAGCGACGGGGTGGCCGGCGCTGCTGGAGCATTTGCGAAGCGCCAGTTGAACCTGGAGCCACCGTTGCCGCCGGCCGTCGGGGGGGGGGCCCGCG
>DOUW01000285.1:0-3487 GCA_003520365.1 Massilia sp. | reverse complement strand
GGGCACGGAGTGCCCACCCTACGCGAGGCCAGCATCCATCGTTCCCACGCCAAATCGTGCCTCGCCCAACACATTTGCTTATGTATATTGTGTCTAAGCCTAATTTGTAGGAAAACTGGAAATCCCCTAAAATACGGTGCTTTGCCATGTTGGCGGCCCTCCCTTGCGCTGACGCCGCGGCACCCCACCATAGATAGGACTGTTATGACCCACGTTGTCACCGAATCGTGCATCCGCTGCCGGTATACCGACTGCGTCGATGTATGCCCGGTCGATTGTTTCCGGGAAGGCCCGAATTTCCTCGCGATTGACCCCGACGAGTGCATCGATTGCGCCGTGTGCGTGGCCGAATGCCCGGTCAATGCGATCTATGCGGAAGAAGACGTGCCGGGCGACCAGCAGCAATTCATCAAGCTCAACGCCGACCTGGCGCGCTTCTGGCCGTCGATCACCAAGACCAAGCCGGCCCTTCCCGACGCCGAAGAGTGGAAAGACGTCAAGAGCAAGCTGGACCAGCTGGCCCGCTAAGCTCGTTTACGTCACGTGGCCTGCTGCGCGCGGTTTTCGACCGCCGCCAGCAGGCGCACGGCATCCATGGCACACTAGCGGCCATCGCGTCATCGCCCCCCTCTTTTAAAAAATCAACAGGATTGAGTGCATGAGTATCAGTGCCACCCACGATGCGGGCAGCATCGCCCCTAACAGTTCGTTCGCCGGCGCCATCGACGCCGACGCGGTCATCATCGGCGCGGGCCCGGTCGGCCTGTTCCAGGTCTTCGAACTCGGCCTGCTCGAGATCAAGGCCCACGTCATCGACTCGCTGCCGGCCGTCGGCGGCCAGTGCGTGGAGCTGTATCCGGACAAGCCGATCTACGACATCCCTGCCGTGCCCGTCTGCACCGGCCAGGAACTGACCGACAACCTGCTCAAGCAGATCGAGCCGTTCGAGCCGACCTTCCACCTGGGCCAGGAAGTGACCACCGTGCAGCGCCGCGAAGACGGCCGCTTCAACGTCGAGACCTCGACCGGCACCCAGTTCATCACCAAGACCATCTTCATCGCTGCCGGCGTCGGTTCGTTCCAGGCGCGCACGATCAAGGTCGACGGCATCGAGAAGTTCGAGAACAGCCAGCTGTTCTACCGCGTCAAGGATCCGGCGCTGTTCGACGGCAAGAACCTGGTCATCTGCGGCGGCGGCGACTCCGCCCTGGACTGGGCCCTGAACTTCGTCGGCAAGGCCGAGTCGGTCGTGCTGGTGCACCGCCGCGAGGACTTCCGCGCCGCCCCGGCCTCGGTCGCCAAGATGAAGCAGCTGTGCGAAGAGTACGAGATGCAGCTGATCACCGGCCAGGTCACCGGCTTCGACGAGAAGGAAGGCAAGCTGTCGGAAGTGAAGGTCACCGGCGCCGACGGCGTCACCCGCCGCGTGCCGCTGGACATGCTGATGGTCTTCTTCGGCCTGTCGCCAAAGCTGGGCCCGATCGCCGAGTGGGGCCTGGACATCGAGCGCAAGCAGCTCAAGGTGATGGACACCGAGAAATTCGAGACCAACGTGCCGGGCATCTTCGCCGTGGGCGACATCAACACCTACCCGGGCAAGAAGAAGCTGATCCTGTCGGGCTTCCACGAAGCCGCGCTGGCCGCCTTCGGCGCCGCGCCGTACATCTTCCCGGACAAGAAGATCCACATGCAGTACACGACGACCTCGCCGAAACTGCACAAGATCCTCGGCGTCGAGACCCCGGTCTTCGATTAAGAACGACCGTTCAGTTAGAAAAAAACGACAGTGCCCCGGCTAGCCGGGGCATTTGTTTTTATGTGTGGCGCATCACGGACGCCCTATCAAAAACGGTGCTATAACCCTTCCAAGCGCGATGCAAATACTGGCCCGACGGAACGGAAATTTCCAACCGTAAATCATTTAGGCCTATAATGATTTGATTAAAAATCGCGCACGAGCGCGACGCGCTTCACCACCGAAGGATTTATATGCTCTACCAACTGCACGAGATGCAACGCTCCTTCCTGACCCCGCTCATGCAATGGGCGGATGCGTCATCGAAGCTGTTCTCGAACCCCGTTTCCCCATTCGCCCACACGCCGTTTTCCCAGCGTATCGCCGCCGGGTACGAGCTGATGTACCGATTGGGCAAGGATTACGAAAAGCCGGCGTTCGACATCCCCACCACCGCCATCAAGGGCGAGACCGTCAACATCGTCGAACGCGTTGCCGTCAACAAGGCGTTCTGCAAGCTGTTGCATTTCAAGAAAGACCTGCCCGACGCGGCATTCGCGGCGCTCGACCAGCCGGCCGTGCTGCTGGTCGCGCCGCTCTCGGGCCACCACGCCACGCTGCTGCGCGACACCGTGCGCGCCCTGCTGCCCGACCACGACGTCTTCATCACCGACTGGGTCGACGCGCGCATGGTGCCGCTGTCCGAAGGCCCGTTCCACCTCGACGACTACATCTATTACGTGCAGGACTTCATCCGCACTCTCGGCCCCGACGTGCACGTCATTTCCGTGTGCCAGCCGACCGTGCCGGTGCTGGCCGCAATCGCGCTGATGGCGTCCGATAACGATCCGAAGCTGCCGAAGACGATGACGATGATGGGCGGCCCGATCGACCCGCGCAAGTCGCCGACCGCCGTGAACGACCTGGCCACCGAGAAGCCGTTCTCGTGGTTCGAGAACACCGTGATCTACTCGGTGCCGGGCAACTATCCGGGCTTCGGGCGCAAGGTCTATCCGGGCTTCCTGCAGCACGCCGGCTTCATCGCCATGAATCCGGGCCGCCACGCCCAGAGCCATCGCGAGTTCTACCAGCACCTGGTGCGCGGCGACGAGGAATCGGCCGAGAGCCACCGCAAGTTCTACGACGAATACAACGCCGTGCTCGACATGCCGGCCGAGTACTACCTCGAGACGATCAAGACCGTGTTCCAGGAACACCGCCTGCCGAAAGGCACCTGGGAAGTCGGCGGCAAGCTGGTGCGTCCGCAGGACATCAAGACGGTGGCCCTGTTCACCATCGAAGGCGAGCTCGACGATATTTCCGGCGCCGGCCAGACCCAGGCCGCTCACGAGCTGTGCAGCGGCATCCCCGAGAACATGCACCGCGACTACGTCGCCGAGAAGGCCGGCCACTACGGCATCTTCTCGGGCCGCCGCTGGCGCGAAACCATCTGTCCGAAGATCGGCGAATTCATCCGCGAATTCCGCTGATCCGATTCGCTGATTTTTTAATAAAAATGCCGCAGGAAACTGCGGCATTTTTCATTGGAGATGCGGCAGGTGCTTCAAGCCACGTCGCCGCGCCGGTCCTCGCCACGGCCGAAGTCGGCGTCGCTGTCGTCCTTGTGCGTATCGCGGCGCTCGCCGCCGCGGCGCTCGGCGGCGTCCTCGGGCCTGGCGGTATCCGGCGTGGTGCCGTCCCGTTCCGGCTGGCGCAGCGGCGCGCCCGTCGGGTCGACCGCCAGCAGCGGCG
>DOUW01000286.1:196-2527 GCA_003520365.1 Massilia sp. | reverse complement strand
GCGGCCGGTGAAGCGGCCGCGCCAGTCGGTCAGGTAGGGCGCCATGTCGGCGTCGTCGATCAGCACGCGCGGGGCGCCGACGATGGCGCGGCAGCGCGCGAGGAAATCCTCAGCCATGCGGCACTTTCACCTTGTCGAGCAACTCCTTGGCCAGCTTCTGGGCGGCTTTCTTGTAGGGGCGCAGGTAGAGCAGGGCGCAGGCGAAGTAGACGCAGACCAGCACGATCTCGCCGATCGCCATGATGCGCGAGGCTTCCAGTTCGTCGCTCCAGGCCCGGACCGCGCCCTCGGCGAAATAGACCAGGATCACCATCGACGACCATTGCAGCGTGTAGAGGTCGCGCTTGATGACGCCGCGCAGCGGCACCAGCAGCGGCAGGGCCTTGAGCGCCAGCAGCGAGCCGCCGGGATGCAGCGGGGCGACCCAGATTTCCCATGCCACCAGCCAGCCGATCAGGAGGATCAGGCTGGCGATGGCGCCGATGTGAAAGATCTTCGGGGTTTGCATCAGCGTGGTCCGTGCGGTTGTGTTTGCAACGGAAGTTGCAACCTGGCGGCGGCTTCGGCCAGGCGGCGCCCGAGCGCGATGGCCAGGCGTTTCTCGTCTTCCGTGACCGGCTTGTCGCCGTCGATCCCGGCCCAGTGGGTGGCGCCGTAGGGGCTGCCGCCGCTGGCCGTGTTCATCAGTTCCGGATGGGTGTAGGGCAGGCCCATCACCAGCATGCCGTGGTGCAGCAGCGGGATCATCATCGACAGCAGGGTCGCTTCCTGGCCGCCGTGCAGGCTGCCGGTGGAGGCGAACACGACCGCCGGCTTGCCGGACAGGGTGCCGGCCAGCCAGTCGGTTGCGGTGCCGTCGAGGAAATACTTCATGGCCGCCGCCATGTTGCCGAAGCGGGTGGGCGAACCCAGGGCCAGGCCGGCGCAGTCGGCCAGGTCCTGCAGCTCGACATAGGGGGCGCCGGCGCGCGGGATATCCGGCTCGACCGCCTCCGACACCGTCGATACCGCGGGCACGGTGCGCAGGCGCGCTTCAACCCCGGGGACGCTTTCGACCCCCTGGGCGATGAGCTCGGCAAGTTTGCGGGTGGCACCATGGCGCGAATAGTACAAAACGAGAATAGTCAGAGTGGTCGGGTTCATCGTTGGTATTATAGGGTGCTTTGCTCAAATGACATGTCCCCAGTCGATGGTTGGTTGGTCGCTGCCGGTTCATCGTCGATTCAACAACGAGAATATGCTTTCCAAAACGGTACACTCGATTTCGCGTTCCACCAGCGACATGTTCAGCGTCGGTGCCGAGCGCATCCGCGGCCTGACGCTGTACGAGGCCCGCGATCTGGTGCGTTTCGCGCGCCGCCGCTTGCGCGAGGAAAGCCTGCCGCAGGTGGCAGGCAGCCTCACCTTCACGACCACGCTGGCACTGGTGCCGCTGCTGACGATCATACTGGCGATTTTTACCACGTTTCCGATTTTCGGTCAGCTCCGCACGGCCCTGGAAACGTATTTCGCCCAGTCGCTGATGCCGAAGGCGATCTCGAACACGATCATCTCGAACCTGACCCAGTTCGCCAGCAAGGCCACGGGCCTGTCGGCGCTCGGCGCGATCGCGCTGCTGCTCACCTCCACGGCGATGATGGGCATGATCGAGCGGGTGTTCAACCAGATCTGGCGCGTGCGCCGCCCGCGTCCGCTGGTGCAGCGCATGCTGATCTACTGGGCCCTGATCACCCTCGGGCCGCTGCTGTTCGGCCTGTCGCTGACCGTCACCTCGCAGCTGTTCACGGCGACCGGCGGGATCGCCAGGGCGGTACCGTTTGTCGGCACGCTGTTCGCGGCCCTGTTTTCCACCCTCGCCTCGCTGGCGCTCACGACCGGGGCCTACACGCTGCTCTACGTGGCGGTGCCGAACCGCCACGTGAACTGGCGCGACGCCCTGTGGGGCGCGCTGGCGGCGGCAATCGCCTTCGAACTGGCGAAACGCCTGTTCGCGCTCTTCATCCGCCAGTTCCCGGCCTACGCCATCATCTACGGCGCGTTGGCGGCGCTGCCGCTGTTCCTGGTCTGGATCTACCTGTCCTGGCTGATCACCCTGGTCGGCGCGGTGGTCGCCGCGGCGCTGCCGGTGGTGAAGTACGAGCGTTGGTGGCACGTGCCGGGGCCGGGCGGCGCCTTCGTCGACGCGATGGCGGTGCTCAAGGTGCTGCACGCGAACGCCCACGCGACCGGGTCAAGCCTGGTGTCGAGCGCGGCGCTCCGCGCCCATACCCGCATCGGCTACGACGAACTGAGCTTGCTGCTCGAGCAGATGGTGGCGGCCGGCTGGGTCGG
>DOUW01000286.1:0-157 GCA_003520365.1 Massilia sp. | reverse complement strand
AGGCCGAGGTGTCGAGCCACACCCAATGGGGCTCGTCCGTGCGCGCCGGGAGCGACGACTGGGTGCTGCTGGCGGACCCGGACAAGCTGAAGGTCGCCGCCGTGTATCGCTTGTTTGTGTTGGGGGGCACGGGCGCCGGCCTGAGCGCGACGGCGGC
>DOUW01000041.1 GCA_003520365.1 Massilia sp. | reverse complement strand
CGCTGCCGGCGCGACGCCGGGGCGTGCCGCGCGCGCGTCTTCCAGCCTGCCCAGTTCGGCCGCGATCCAGCCGCGTTTGTCCCCGGACGGAACGAAGCCCCAGCCGCCGTGGGCGGCATAGCGTCGCGCCAGGTCGGCGTTCAGTTCCGTCAGTCGGTCGAGTTCGATCTCGGTCGCATAGACGCCGAAGCTCTCCAGTACGTTCTGGCGCAGCAGCCAGACGGCGCTGGCCGCCACGGCCAGGATGGCCAGCAGGACCGAGACAAACAGGCGAAGGCCGATCGAGATCTTCAAGGAGGCGCCAGGGCGGGTTGAAAGCACCCCATTCTAGGCGAAGCCGCGGCCCAGGTCATCACAAGGAAAAACGCCCTGCGCCGGGTTGGCGAGGGCGTTGACGGAAGACGGAACAATACGCTTAGAAGCGCACGTTCGCCGTCAGGCTGGCCGAGCGCGGCGTGCCCGGGTTGTAGCGGTAGCCGCTCTTGTTGATGCTGGCGACGTAGCGTTCGTCCGCCAGGTTGTAGACGTTCAGGCGCAGGTCGACGTTGCGGTTGATCGCGTACGAGGCCATGGCGTCGAACACCCAGTACGACTCGGTATAGGCCGGGGTGCCTACCGCGCCATCGGTGCCGCGCAGCAGCTTGTCGCTGAAGCGCGCGCCGCCGCCGATCTTCAGGCCCATCGGCAGCTGGTAGGAGGTCCACAGCGTGAACGACTGCTTCGGCGTGTAGGTGAGCTGGTTCTCGCCGTTCGCGGTGAGCAGGCGCCCGGCCTCGACGTTGGTGTCCATGTAGAGGTAGCCGGCGCTGACCATCCAGTTGCGCGCCAGTTCGCCGGTGGCGCCCAGTTCCACGCCCTGCACGCGCTTCTTGCCCGACTGCGACCAGGTGAGGTCGACCGGATCCTGCTCGACCTCGTTCTTCACCTCGCTGCGGAATAGGGCGGCGGTCAGGCCCAGCTTGCCCCGGAACAGGTCGAGCTTGCCGCCGACCTCGGTGGTGAGGGTTTCCTGCGGGTCGTAGATCGGGTTCTGGGCGCTGTTGGCGTTGCCCGAGACCGTGAAGTTCGCGCCCGGCGGCTGCTTCGAGGTGGCCGCCATCGCATAGACGCTGCTGTTGGCGGTCGGCTTGTACAGCACCGACAGCTTGCCGTTGACGACCGTGTCGCCGACCGTGAAACGGGTCGGCGTCAGCACGTTGCTGGTCAGCGCGACCACCGTGTAGTCGCCGCTGTAATGGTCGGCGCGCAGGCCGGCGTTGACGATCCATTGTTCGCCGAACTTGATGGTGTCGAAGGCGTACAGGCTCTGGGTGTCGATCTCGCCCTGGTTGAAGGCGCCGGTGCGGCGCGGCGCCAGGCCGGTGACCGGCACGCCCGCATCCGGACGGTAGAGGTTCGCCGCCGGCAGCGTGCCCAGGCCGGTGAGGCCGTGGGTGACCTGCTTCTCGCTGGTGAACTCGATGCCGGTCACCAGGGTGTGGCGCAGGCTGCCGGTGTCGAACTGCGAGGTCAGCGCGGTCTGGTTGGTGAGGATGCGGTTTTCCTGGTCCTTCACGGTGCGGGTATTGCGCACCAGGGTCCAGGTCGCGGGATCGGCCGGGTTGACCAGGGTGAGGTTGGCGCCGCTGGCGAGGAAGGCCGACAGCAGATAGTCCTGGCTGGTGCGGCCGTAGCGCGCAATGTTGTGCAGCCTGAAGCGCGGCGAGAAGTCGTGCTCGACGCGCACGGTGGCCATGTCGGCTTTCACCTTGTCGTAGTCGCTGTGCGAGCCGTAGAAGTTCTGCGGGTCGACCGGCGCGGCGTTCGACAGCTCTGGCTTGTTCGCGCGGTCCGGGCTGGTGTAGCCGGGCAGGCCCACGGTCGGCACGCCGCCGTCGGGGATGTTGTCCTGCTTGACGTGCAGGTAGTCGAGGATCACGCGGGTCGGTCCGTTCAGGCCGAAGGCGATGCTCGGCGCCACGGCCCAGCGCTTGTCGTTGACGACGTCGCGCGCCGGCCGGCCCGAGTCCTGGGCCATCGCATTCAGGCGCAGGGCGATGCCGTTTTCCGCATCCAGCACGCGGTTGATGTCGGCGGTGACGCGCTTCTGCGAGGCGCTGCCGACGGTGGCGGAGGCGCTCGAGACCTCGTCCAGGCGCGCCTTCTTGCTCACCAGGTTCACCGAGCCGGTCGGCGCGCCGCGGCCATTGTCGGTGCCGGCCGGGCCCTTGACCACGTCGATCTGCTCGAGGTTGAAGACGTCGCGCGAGATCGAGCCGACGTCGCGCACGCCGTCCACGAAAATGCTGCCCGAGGTGTCGAAGCCGCGCATGAAAATGGCGTCGCCGGTGTTCGTGTTGCCGTTCTCGCCCAGGAAGAAAGCGCCCACGCCCGGGGTGTTACGCAGCGCCTCGGTCAGGGTGAGGGCGCCTTGCTGCTCGATCAGTTCCTTCTTGATGACCTGCACCGATTGCGCCGTATCGACCAGCTTCTCGGTGTACTTCGGCGAGGACGGACGCTCGGCGAGGATGCCGACCTCGCTCTTGCCGGCGACTTCGACCTTTGCCATCGGCGCGGCGCCGGCGGCATCGTCGATGGCTGGCGCCGTGGTCTCGGCGGCGCCGGCCGCGAGCGGCAGCAGCACGGTGGCGAGGGCGGCGCTCATCTGGAGCGGAAAGCGGCTGTGGGGATGTTTGCGACTGGTGATGGCTTGCATGGATGGTCTGGTTTTCTCTCTGATTGTTATGTGCCCCGCTGGACGCGAGGCCGGCTCGTCGAACTGAGCAATATGTTAATGAGAATCGTTTCGAATGTAAACGAGAATCGTTATCATTTGCATTCAGCATACTGAACGTCGCACGAGCCAGGAAGGCGGCGCATGGCTTCGCCGATCTATCGGTCGCGAAGGGAGGCAGGAAGAGAGTGTCGGCGCAGGCTGTTTGCTGGCGACGACGGCGGCACCCGCCGCGAGGGAGCGGGCGCGGTCTCACACAGCTGCCGGCCCGAGGCTGGCGGGAGGAGAGTGGGCGGGAGGCGCTAGGGTGTACCTGGCTGGACGCGGAGGAGCGNNCAGGGTGTATCTGGCTGAACGACGAGGAGCGGGAACACAATTGTTGCCGCGACGAGTAGGGTGGGCACGCTGTGCCCACGCGTTACGTGCGCATCCTTTCCGCGTAGGCTGCAACTTTGCGCCCGCTAACGTCAACCCCGGCCAAGTGTGCGTCCATTGCCTGATTTAGGGGCGCGCAGTCCTCGCATGCGACTGGCGGTCACGTGCGTAACGCGTGGGCACGGCGTGC
>DOUW01000307.1 GCA_003520365.1 Massilia sp. | reverse complement strand
TGGTCGACGCCACCCTGCCGACCGGGTCGCGGCTGCTGCGCGGCGAGGGCGTGCGGCCGTCGCTGCGTGTCGTCGGCAGCTGGGATTTGCCGGGCGACATGCAATTGAGCGTGATGCCCGGCCTGGCCGTCGAACACGAGGACGAAGGCGGCCGCTACACCCATGGCCTGTTCGGCATCGGCCTGGAAAAGCGTTTCGACGCGCGCTTGCGCGGGGTTGCCGAACTGGCGCTGCCGCAGATCGCTTCCAGCCGCCATGGCGGCACCCAGGCCAGCGCCGGCATCGGGCTGGGCTGGCTCCTGACGCACGACTGCGAAATCGACACCATGTTCTCGCGCGGCCTGAACCACAACACCCCCTACGCCAGCTTCACCGTCGGCCTGTCGATCCGGCGCTGACTCCCCTCCGGGCGCACCGATCGGTCCGTCCGCCGCCTCATGTGTCCGGGTTATGCGACACAGCCGCAAATTCATTGGTGAGCCTATTTTCCCACGCGTAATCTCTTAAGAAGATGGCAATGCTTTGGCGTGGGAGACGCCGGGCGCCATCCAGCGCAGCCCGTGCGCCAGCCGTGCGGGCACGTTCACCTCAACCCGCAAAAAACGACAACATGAAAAAACTTTTGCTTGCCGCGGCAGCCAGCCTGCTGGCCGCGTCCCTCGGTGCGTCCCTGGCGCACGCCGATACCGCCTCCGTCACGCCCAAGCGCGAGCTGCGCGGCGTCTGGATCAGCACTCACCTGAGCCTGGATTGGCCGAACCGTCTTCATACGCCCGAGCAGCAGCGCGCGGCCCTGGTCGGCATCCTCGACCACAACAAGGCGACCGGCATGAACGCCGCCTTCTTCCAGGTGCGAAGCCAGTCCGACGCCATGTATCCGAGCACGCTCGAACCCTGGTCCTACTACCTGACCAACAACCAGGGCAGCGCGCCGGCGCCGAGCTGGGATCCGCTGCAGTTCGCGATCGACGAGTCGAGGAAGCGCGGCCTGGAATTCCACGCCTGGATCAACCCCTACCGCGCGGTGGCGAACACCGCCAGCGAACGCAATCCGGCCCAGTACGCGGCGAACCACATTTCGCGCACCCATCCGGAGTGGCTGCTGACGGTGGGCACGGTGAAGATCCTGAACCCCGGCCTGCCCGAGGTGCGCGACTACGTCACCACGGTCATCATGGACATCGTCGAGCGCTACGACGTCGATGGCCTCCACTTCGACGATTACTTCTACCCGAGCGGCACGATCGCCGACGACGCGGCCTATGCGGCGGACCCGCGCGGTTTCCCGGCCACGGCGGCGGGACGCGCCGACTGGCGCCGCGACAACGTCAACCTGCTGATTGCCCAGGTGGGCGAGCGCATCCGCGCGGCGAAGCCCTGGGTCAAGTTCGGCGTCTCGCCCTCGGGCATCTACCGCAGTAGCCCTGACCCGGCCATCGGCTCGCCGACGTCGAGCGGCGCCAACCAGCACTTCGTGCACAACTTCGCCGACAGCCGCACCTGGCTGCAGCAGGGCTGGGTCGACTACCTGGCGCCCCAGGTCTACTGGTACATCGGCCAGACCGGCTCGGACTACAAGCTCCTGGTGCCGTGGTGGAACGAGAACGCCTTCGGCCGCCACGTCTACGTCGGCATCGCCGACTACAAGATGAACACGGCCGGCTGGCTGGACCCGAAGCAGGTGGCCAACCAGATCGCCCTGAACCGCACCCAGGGCAACATCGCCGGGCAGGTCCACTTCCGCCACGCCTTTTTGGCCGCCAACCCGCTCGGCTACCGCAGCGACCTGATGCAGAACACCTACGCCCGACCGGCGCTGGTGCCGGCCATGCCCTGGAAGGACACGCTGCAGCCTTCCGCCCCGTCCGCCCTGAGCGCCGCGCCGGGCCAGGACAACGCGGTGCAGCTCTCCTGGAGTCCGGCGATCGGCAGCCGCGACGAGATGGACAAGGTGCGCCGCTACGCCGTCTACCGCTCCAGCGAGGGCGCGCTGGACACCGAGCGCGGCGACAACCTGCTGGCCGTGGTCGAGTCGGATGCCGCCGGCTTCGTCGACACCCGGGCCGAGCCGGGCCAGTATTACTACTACACCGTCACCGCCCTGAACCGCCTGAGCCACGAAAGCGCGCCGGCCAACCTGGTCAGCAACGACTTCGAGGCGCCCGGCGTGCGCACGCGTGACGTGTCGCTGACGCTGGCCAACGGCACTGCCAGCCTGCAACCGGCCGACCTGGACGGCGGCACGACGGACAACTGGGGCGTTGCATCGCTGAGCGCCTCGCGCACGGCGTTCGGCTGCGCCGACATCGGCGCGCAGCAGGTCTCGTTGACGGCCATCGACNNCGGCGGGCTTGAGCGCTTCCGCGCCGGCCACGGTGAACGTGATCGGGCACGTACCGCAGCCGATCGTCGAGGTCAGCCGTCCGGACACCACGCCGACCGGACAGCCGGCCGGCACCATCGTGCTGGGCTATGGCGCGCAAAGCGTCAGCCTGCGCGCCTACGATGCGGACCCGGGCACCGGCTTCGCCTGGAACCCGGCGCCGGGCCTGGCCGCCGACGGCGCCGCCGCGACCTTCGCGCCGAGCGG
>DOUW01000543.1 GCA_003520365.1 Massilia sp. | reverse complement strand
CGGCAGGCGCAAGCCCCGCCGCAGCGGCTGCCGGCGGCGCCACCGCCCACGCGGTCAGCTTCCAGCAGGTCAAGGGCGTGATCGACCAGCGCTGCGCGATGTGCCACTCGGCGGCGATGCCGAGCAAGGGCATCGCCTTCGATTCGCCGGCCTCGATCAAGCGCCACGCGCAGCAGATGTACCAGCAGACCGTCGTATTGAAGGTCATGCCACTGAATAACGCTACCCAGATCACCGCCGGAGAGCGGGACTTGCTCAAGCGTTGGTACGAAGAGGGCGCCCCGGTCGAGTAAGAACCGGGCCCTCACCGGATGGCGGGCCGGTAACTGCGGTCCTCGCCCGGCCAGCAGCATGCATTCTTTGGTTGCAGACTGACGTCAATAATAATCAGGAGACAAGCATGAAACACCAGAGCCGCCATCCGGTGGACGAGAAACTGCCCCTCGGGCGACTGAGCGCACTCGGCCTGCAGCACGTGCTGGTCATGTACGCCGGCGCCATCGCCGTACCTTTGATCGTGGGCCGCGCCCTGAAACTGTCGCCGGCCGAGGTCACGATGCTGATCTCGGCCGACCTGTTCTGTTGCGGCCTGGTGACCCTGATCCAGTCCTTCGGGCTGGGCTCCTGGTTCGGCATCCGGCTGCCGGTCATGATGGGTGTCACCTTCGCCGCCGTCGGCCCGATGGTGGCGATCGCGAACGCCGTGCCCGGCGTCGACGGCGCCCGCGCCATGTTCGGCGCCGGCATCGGCGCCGGCCTGCTGGCGATCCTGATCGCGCCCCTGATGAGCCGCATGCTGCGCTTCTTTCCGCCGGTCGTCACAGGCACCATCATCCTGGTCATCGGCGTCAGCCTGATGCGGGTCGGCGTCGGCTGGGCCATGGGTGGCCAGGACTCGGCGGCGCAGACGGTCGACGTGGCGCGCCTGGCGACCATGGTCGACGACGCGAAAGCCGCAGCCGCGGCGAGTGCGGCGGCAATGCCGGAAACGGTGGCGGTCCCCGCCCTGAAGCTGGCCGGCCCGATCCCGATGAACCCGAATCCCGCCTACGGCGCGCTCGACGACATGGCGATCGCCGCCTTCGTGCTGGTCGTGGTGCTGGCGCTGGTGAAGTATGCGCGCGGCTTCGTCTGCAATATCTCGATCCTGCTCGGCATCGTGGCCGGCTGCAGCGTGGCCTACGCCGCCGGCAAGATGCACTTCGATAAGGTCGGCAGGGCCAACTGGTTCGAACTGGTCACGCCCTTCGCCTTCGGCATGCCGACCTTCGACATCGTGATGATCCTCACGCTCGCGGTCGTGATGGTGGTCGTCATGATCGAGTCGGCCGGCATGTTCCTGGCCCTGTCCGACATGACCGGCAAGAAGATCGACCAGGCCCAGCTCGCGGCCGGGCTGCGCACCGATGCCCTCGGCACCGTGATCGGCGGCGTCTTCAATACCTTCCCGCACACCAGCTTCTCGCAGAACGTCGGCCTGGTCGCGGTCACCGGCGTGAAGAGCCGCTGGGTCTGCGTGGCGGGCGGCATCATCATGATCGTGCTGGGCATGCTGCCGAAGATGGCGGCCCTGGTCGAGGCGATTCCCCAGTTCGTGCTGGGCGGCGCCGGCCTCGTCATGTTCGGCATGGTGGCGGCGGCCGGGATCCGCATCCTGTCGCGGGTCGACTTCCAGAACAACCGCTTCAATCTCTACATCGTCGCGCTGTCGATCGGTTTCGGCCTGATCCCGCTGGTGGCGCCGCGCTGGGCCCAGCAGATGTCGCACAACCTGCATCCGCTGCTGGAATCGGGCATCCTGCTGACCGCCGTGGCCGCGGTGGCGCTGAACCTGTTCTTCAACGGCAGCCGCGCCGTTCCGGCCGCCAGCCACGAAGAGCATGGCGGCATCGAGCACTCCGTGGCGCAGGCGGGCAAGGCATGAGGCGCGCACCCCACATTGTCGCCGCCATCGTCCTGGCCGCCGGCGCGGCCGGGTTGGCCGGCACGGCCCGGGCGGCCGACTGGAGCGACACCTCGATCGGCTACCGCACCGGCACCCGCTTCGCCGAGCCCTTCAATGCGAACGACATCCGCAAGCACATCGTCCAGCTGAACCACGTGAGCGGCTACAGGTACGGGACCAACTTCGCCAACCTGGACGTCCTCCTGTCCGACAAGACCGACCCGTCCTCGAAGGGCGCGACCTCGGGCGCCCAGGAGTTCTACCTGGTCTACCGCCACACGGTCGAATGGGGCAAGGCCAGCGGCGCCCCGCTGCGCTTCGGCCCCCTGCGCGACGCCGGCCTGACCCCGGGCTTCGACGTGAATACCAAGAACGACGCCGGCTACAACTCGAAGAAGCGGATGCTGGTCGCCGGCCCCACCTTCATGTTCGACGTGCCGGGGATGCTGAACGTCGGCCTGTACGGCCTGTGGGAGAGCAATGCGCCCTACAGCGGCTACACCGGGGTCGCCACGCCGCGCTACCGCTACGACACCCATCCCATGCTGGGCGTGGTCTGGGCCTTTCCGCTGGCCTCGTCGCGGCTGTCGTTCGAAGGCTATGCGAACCTGATCGGCGCCAAGGGCAAGAACGAGTTCGGGCGCGACACCGCGACCGAGACCAACATCGACATGCAGCTGATGCTCGACGTCGGCACCTTCTTCGACGCCAAGCCGAAACGCTTCCGGGCGGGGGTGGCCTACCAGTACTGGAAGAACAAGTTCGGCAACAAGTTCGGCAACGACGGCCGCACCATTCCCGGTGCGACGGCAAGGACGCCGATGCTGAAGGCGCAGTACCACTTCTAGGAGACCGGGGGGCAGGCAAGCGCTTGCCTGACCTCCCATCTCGCCCCGCAATTGTGAACATTTCTCTCGAAATGTCTCATATCCTTGTCCGTCCCCAACACGTCCTCGCTGACCCGTACTTTTTTGGTCGAAAGCGCCACAAAAGTTGACTCTGCGAAACTGCGTGCACTTAAAATCGGCAAATCAGCGATACGAATACGGATATCGCGTTCAATATCTTTCGCTTATTCCTCAAAAGCGACAATTCAGGCTTGCTGGCCGCGAGGCGGCGGCATCCTTCTACCTTTCTAATAAATCAATGAAGCATCTGAAAATCGGCCAACGCCTGGCCCTGGGTTTCGGCATCGTCGTCGCCCTCATGGTGGCCGTGCTGGCCACGGGCCTAAGTGCGCTATCCGGGATGCGCGATACCATCGACACGATCGTCAACGACAACAACATGAAGATCGAGGCCGTGACCGACCTGCGCGACGCCGAGCGCCAGCTGGCCATTGCCGTGCGCGACCTGACGCTGGTCACGGACGAGCAGGCGATGCAGCAGGCGGATGGGAGCATGGCCGCCGCGTCCGACAAGTACGCGCAGGCGATGGCGGTGCTGCAGGAGCGCGTCCGTTCGCCTCAGGGGCGGGCACTGCTCGACAAGGTCGTCGCTGCCGAAGCGGTGGCCGTGCCGCAGTTCGAACTCGTGCGCCGCTATGGCCGGAACAATGAGCTGGAAGCCGGCGTGAAGCACCTGACCGCGGTCGTGGCGCCGGCAGTCAACACCTGGATGGGCGCCATCGACGCGCTCCTGGCCTACCAGGCGCAGGTCAACCAGCAGGAAGAGCAGGCCGCGAACGCCTCCTACACCAAGGCCTACCGGGTCCTGCTCGGCCTTGGCATGGCGGCGCTGCTGGCTGCCGCAGGCATTGCCTGGGCCAGCGCGCGCTCGATCACGCGGCCGATGAACGACGCCGTCGCCCTGGCGCGCACCGTCGCCGCCGGCGACCTGACCAGCACCATCTCGGTGCACTCGCGCGACGAGACGGGCCAGCTGCTTGCCTCCCTGAGCACGATGAACGACAGCCTGGTGGAGATCGTCGCCAGGGTGCGCGGCAGCACCGATGCCATCGCCACGGCGGCGGGGGAAATCGCAGCGGGCAACCTCGACCTGTCGTCGCGCACCGAGCAGCAGGCCGGCGCGCTCGAGGAAACCGCGTCCTCGATGGAGGAACTGACTTCGACCGTGAGACAGAACGCCGACAACGCGCGCCAGGCCAGCCAGCTCGCCATCAGCGCCTGCGACGTCGCGGCGAAGGGCGGCGAGGTGGTCGAGCGCGCGGTGTCGACCATGGCCTCGATCAGCGAATCCTCGAAGCGGATCGTCGACATCATCGGCGTCAT
>DOUW01000042.1 GCA_003520365.1 Massilia sp. | reverse complement strand
ATTCCACGCCGACGGCGAAAACAGATACCCCTCGCCCCACACCGTCTTGATCTTCTCCGAGCGCGCATCGTCGAACTTGCGGCGCAGCTTGGAGATGCAGTGGTCGATGCTGCGGTCCAGCCCATCGAACTTGATGCCGCGCATTTTCTTCAGCAGTTCGTCGCGCGAGAGCACCCGGCCGGCGGCCTCGGCCAGCACCAGCAGCAGCTTGTATTCGGTATTGCTCAGTACGCAAAGCTGGTCGCGCCAGAACACGGTACGGTCGGCGCCGACGATGCGCAGGGCGCCGAACACCAGCTCGCCGGTCTCCGGTGCGGCCCGGGACTGGGTGCGGCGCAGCAGGGCGCGCAGGCGCGCCAGCAGTACGCGCGGCTGCACCGGCTTGTTGACGAAATCGTCCGCGCCCTGCTCGAGCCCGGACACCTCGTCATAGGAATCCTCGCGCGCGGTCAGGATCAGGATCGGCACCTCGGAGAGTTCGCGGATCTTGCGGCAGACCACCATGCCGTCCAGGCCAGGCAGCATCAGGTCGAGCACCACGATATCGGGCTGGCTCGCCTGGAAGCGCGGCAGCGCCTGGTCGCCGCGCGTGACCAGCTCGACGGCGAATTCGTAAGCCGACAGGTATTCGGTGACGAGCTCGGCCAACCGTGCATCGTCTTCCACCAGCAAAACTCGGTACATGCTTTTCTCCTCTCCCGATATTGTATAGAAGCAATCGCATGCGAGCATAAATACTACATCCTGCCGACAGTTGGAGACATTTTCCAGACAATTCGGTGGGGGCGCTCCAGCACGGCAGAGTTTCATGCGAACGATCTGCCCTTTGCGGTTTCATGTTTCCGCCACACTAGGCTTCGAGCATAAAAGGTTTCCGTGTAGAGTCTAATATTATCATTTTGCAACCAGGTTCCTCATGTCTTTCCGTTTCCCGATACCCGTGGCGCTGGCCGCGGCAGGGTTTGCCCTTTGCGCAGCCGCAGATGCCCGTAGCGGTACGCCCGAGGCCAGCTTCAAGCTGGTCTACGGCGGCGACGTCGTGCATTACCAGTCCACCGTCGCAGCCCTTGACGACGGGCAGTGCCTGTCGATCTACTTGAAAAGGCAGGGCGACGGCTGGGTGAGCGAGGTCTCCCGCGCGCCGGAGAAGCGCGCCGCACTGCTGGAAGACGATGAGCTGGAACGCGTCTTCGCCTGCGTCGGGGGCGCTCCGGGGATGCGCGGGTGGGTGGAGAAGAACGGCGTCGTCTCGGTACAGATCCTGACCGGCTATTACTTCAACGGCTGCACCAACACGGAGTCCTGCGAGATTCCCTACAAGAGCGCCCAGTTCAACTATATGAACAACTGGCACTACTATTCGCGCATGAACCGCAAGAAGGGCTACGTCGCCGTCAATTCCGCGTTTCTCGACAAGGCTGCGAAGAGTGCCAACGCCGCAAGCTGGGTCGACGGCGCGGCGGTCGTACGCGCCGCATCGCAGGCACCGCTGCTGGATTTGTACCGGCAGCAGTACTTCACGCTCATGCAGGCAGAAGCGGAGCGGGCGGAGCCGAACAAGGATGCTTTGCAGCGCTGGCTGATGGCATTCGGTGTCGTCGCCACCGACGACGCATGGCGTGTCGTCGCGCCAAAGCTGGTCACGGCGGACGCAGTCGGGCTCGCTGCACGGCACACTTCCGCCGAGCGGTTTGCCGACTTGAAGACGCAGGCTCGCGCCTATTGGCAGGAGAAATACCGCAGCGACTGGGCACCGTACCGCAATGTGGCGGTCAATGCGGATAACGTAGCCGCGTTCGACGCGCTTGGCCGCCGCACGCCGGACACGGATGCCGGGACGGCGTTCGCCCTTGTCGACTTCGACAATCTGGCTGCTGGCGCACGCGACAAGGTGGCGAAATATATCGCCGCGCAGAATGCGCAAGCGGCGGCCGCCGAGCAGGCCAGGGCCAAGGCGCAGGCGGATCGCCTGGCGGCGTTCGAAAAGAAGATGGCCCCATGGCGCAAGGCGCTCAAGACAGGAAGCGCCACGAACTGCGGTCCCGTGCTGGAAGTAAAGGGGCAGCTCGTCAAGGTGTACGCCCCGGTCAAGGACTACGGTAACGAGCATTGGCTCGACCGCGGCACGCTGTACATGCCGGGCGAACGGTGCTTCTTCCTCAACGGCGTGTACCGTCCACCTTACGCTGCTCCCGCAGGCTGAACGGCGGCAGCTGCAGGCGCCGATGCCGGAAAGGGCAAGGGTGCATTCCTCCCTTGTGCTATGGGAGAATGCACCCTTGTACCGACCTGCCCGCTTTCCATGACGCCAAGCCAACGCATCGCCGCCGCCATCGGCCTTTTCAACAGCCAGCGCTATCCCGAGGCCCTGGCGCAAGTGGCCGGGCTACTCGAGGGCGATGGCGCCAACGTCGACGCCCTGAACCTGGCCGCGGCCTGCATGCGCGCGCTCGGACGGGCGGACGAAGCGGAGCATTACTGGCGGCTTGCGCTGGCGCGCGAACCGCGCCATGCGGCCAGTTGGAACAACCTCGGCATCCTGTTGCAGCAGGCGGGCCGCGCCGC
>DOUW01000229.1 GCA_003520365.1 Massilia sp. | reverse complement strand
CTCTACAAAACCCCGGGCGATTCAAACACTTCCACCCATCAGACGTTGAACAGGAAGTTCAACACATCCCCATCCTTGACCACATACTCCTTGCCTTCCGCACGCATCTTGCCCGCTTCCTTCGCGCCCGCCTCGCCCTTGTAGGCGATGTAGTCGTCGAACGAAATGGTCTGCGCGCGAATGAAGCCGCGCTCGAAGTCGGTATGGATCACGCCGGCCGCCTGCGGGGCGGTGGCGCCGACCTTCACGGTCCAGGCGCGCACTTCCTTGACGCCGGCGGTGAAGTAGGTCTGCAGGCCGAGCAGTTTATAGGCGGCGCGGACCAGACGGTCCAGGCCCGGCTCTTCCATGCCCATGTCGGCCAGGAAGGCGGCCTTGTCGGCGTCGTCGAGGTCGGCGATTTCCGATTCGATGGCGGCGCTGATCGCGACGATCGGGGCGTTCTGCTTCCTGGCGAATTCAGTCAGCTGGTCCAGCAGCGGGTTATCGGTGAAACCGGTGTCCGAGACGTTGGCGACGTACATCGCCGGCTTGGCGGTGATCAGGTGCAGTTCGCGGATCATGAACATCTCGTCCGCGTCCAGGCCCAGGGTGCGCACCGGCTGGCCTTCGTTCAGGTGCGGCAGCATGCGCTCGCACAGGGCGACCAGCTTGGCGGCAGCCTTGTCGCCCGAGCGGGCCTTCTTGTTCTCGCGGTGGATCGCCTTTTCGACGGCGCCCAGGTCGGCCAGGGCCAGTTCGGTCTGGATCACTTCGATGTCGTCGATCGGGCTGACTTTACCGGCAACGTGGATGACGTTCGGGTCTTCGAAGCAACGCACGACGTTGACGATGGCGTCGGTCTCGCGGATGTGCGACAGGAACTGGTTGCCCAGGCCCTCGCCCTTCGAGGCGCCAGCCACCAGGCCCGCGATGTCGACGAATTCGACGATGGCCGGGACGATGCGCTCCGGCTTGACGATCTCGGCCAGCTGGGCCATGCGCGGATCGGGCACCTCGACCACGCCGACGTTCGGCTCGATGGTGCAGAACGGGTAGTTTTCAGCCGGGATGCCGGCCTTGGTCAGCGCGTTGAACAGGGTGGACTTGCCGNNGTTGGGCAGGCCGACGATGCCGCATTGGAGACTCATGGGAATTCTTTCTTTCGATGATGGTGGAGCCGCATGCCACAGCTCGGAAACCCCGCATTGTAACCCGGGAGCCGGTCGAATGCCGCAAAAACAGGCGCGGCAAGGGCACCCGCCAGGCGACATCGATGCGGGCATGCCGCAGGCATGATCATGTCGACATTCTTTACAGTCGACCGCCTCAAAAACTTACCTGAAAATAAATATGCTTTCTCATCAATAAGTTATTGAGCTGGAACAAGAATTGCTTAATGGACATCAATACCGATTCTTGTGCGAGACCACCATGAAAAAGATCCTCTTCGTTCTCTTCACTGCGGCAGCCATGCTGGCCGGTTCGGCGAACGCCGTCACCGTGCGCGGCTGGGGCACCGGCGCCCTGGTCGGCCATGACCTGACCGATCCGGAAAACGACGGTCACCGCGACGCCTACGTCAACTACAACGCCGTGTTCCGTTCCTCGGTCGAGCCCTACTTCGCTGCCGAAGGCGCCTTCAACGTGTTCGACAACTTCGTCGGCGTCGGCAACGACAAGTGGTGCTGCGATTTGAACGGCTGGGTCGAAGCCGACTTCGGCAGCACGCGCTACCAGCTCACCAGCTTCACCGCCGCCTCGGGCAACGACGTGCCGGGCCGCGATTCGGACAAGTGGCAGATCCTCGGCTCGAACGACGGTATCAACTACAGTGTGATCTTCTCGTATGACCGCGAGGGCGTCTCGCCCTGGGCCCAGCGTTACCAGGTGAACGAGTACACCGCCGGCGTCGACTATGCGCTGCCGGCCGCCTACAGCATCTTCCGCTACCAGACCTTCTCGGTGGTCAATTCCAACACGCACCAGCTGGCCGAGCTCGAGTTCTTCGGCAAGGAATACGTCGAACCTGCCGTCGACGTGCCGGAACCGGGCAGCATCGCCCTGCTCGGCCTGGGCCTGCTGGCCGCGGCCGGCGTGGTGCGCCGCAAGCGCGCCTGATCGCTGCGTCCTTCCCTCGAAAGCCGCTGCCCGTGCAGCGGCTTTTTTATTTCAGATCGCGCGCAGGCGCGACAGGTCCGGCCGTTCGACGAAGGCGGCCAGCTCGTCGCGCAGGCGCTGCCCCTCCCCCATCGCCTGTGTCCATGCGCGCACGCGCGCGTCGTGGTCGAGGCCGTGGAACTTGAAGTCGGCGCGGTCGGGCAGCTTGGCGCGCGGCAGGGTCTTTATGAATTCCTGCGACGGCGAGACGATCAGGACGTTGTCGAGCCAGCCGCGGTTCGGGCCGCGCGCGCAGCGGCGCCAGGGCATGGCCTTGTCCAGCCAGCCGGGCACGATGTGCTCGTTGAAGTGCGGATAGAACACGATCCCGTCCGGGTCCTGCGCCTCAATGCAGGCGTAAGGCAGCGCGAGGTGGTAGTCGATGATGCCGCCGTCCCAGTAATGGCCGGCGGGCGCGCCCGGGATGTTCGTCACCGGCTGCATGATCAGCGGCAGCGTGCCGGAAGCGAGCAGGCTGGCGGCCAGGTTCTCGCGCGTCAGCGTGGCGAAATGGGTGGTGAAGCTGTCGAATTGCTCCCGCAGCCACGGCAGGCCGTCGCGCGCGTCGCCGATCACGACGCGCTCGAGCATGCCGGCCAGGCGTGCGCGTGAAGCGAAGTTGGTCAGCGCGGCGGCGGCGAAGCCGCGCATCTCGGCGCGCCGGTGCGCGGGCGCGGCCAAGGG
>DOUW01000513.1 GCA_003520365.1 Massilia sp. | reverse complement strand
GGTGGGCACCCGTGCCCACGCGGAGATCGGCACAACGCTGCACCTCGCGCCAATCGAAAAGCAAGCGCCGCGTTGACGCTACAGAGGCGTCAACGCGGCGCTCGCGTTCGGGCAGGGTAGCCGGCCAACGAAACGCACGCGTTCGCGTGGGCACGGGGTGCCCACCCTACGATCAGAACAAGGGCGACGGCACCGGCGTCGGCGGCGGGGGCGGCGGCGACAATTCTTCCTCCGGCACGGTCTCGACCTCGACCGCCTCGTCCGCCTGCGGCACGATCACTTCGACCGCCTCGTCGGCCGGCACGCCCTCGTACAGCTCCTCCGCTTCGTCATAGTCCTCTTCCGGTTCCTCTTCCCGCACGCGCACCGGTGGCGGCTTGCGCCCGCCCGGGAACAGCGCGTCCTTGTCGATCCTGCCTTCGTCGAGCGCGGTCTTGAAGAAGTCGCCGACCAGCAGGATGGCGTTGTGGCCGCCCTGCCCCCAGTAGTTGCTGCGCATGGTGACGCGGTTGTCGTTGAAGCCGACCCAGGCGCCGGCCACCAGGTTCGGGTGCATCAGGATGAACCAGCCGTCGGCGTTGTTCTGGGTGGTGCCGGTCTTGCCGGCGACGTCGCCGGTGACGCCGAAGCGGTAGCGCACCGCGGTGCCGGTGCCGCGGGTGACGACGCCGCGCAGGATGTCGATCAGGGTCTCGCTGGTCGCCTGCGACAGCGCGCGTTCCGGCGCCACGCTGGCGAAGTCGGCGACGACCTTGCCGTCGCGGTCCAGGATGCGGCGCACGAAGACCGGCTTGCGGTACTGGCCCTGGGCGGCGATGGTCGCATAGGTGTTCACCATCTCGAGCAGGGTCACCGGGCTGGTGCCGAGGGCCAGCGAGGGCACCGAGGCCAGCTTGCTCTGGCGGATGCCCATGTTGCGCGCCAGCTTGATCACCGACGGCAGGCCGACGTCCTGCATCACCTGGGCGGTGATCGTGTTCTTCGAGTGCACCAGGCCTTCGCGCAGCGTCACCTGGCGGCCGCTGGTGCCGGACATGTCGGTCGGGCGCCAGACCTTGCCGTTGCCCATGTCGAAGTCCATCACCGTGTCGGCGTAGGTCTGTTCGGGCGGAATACCGCTTTCCAGCGCCGCGCCGTAGACGATGGGCTTGAAGGTGGAGCCGGGCTGGCGCGCGGCCTGGGCCACGTGGTCGTACTGGTCGCGCGCGAAGTCGCGGCTGCCGACCCAGGCCTTGACCTCGCCGGTGGCCGGGTCCATCGCCACGAAACCGGCCTCCAGGCGCGACTTGGCATCCTTCAGCGTGCGCAGGAAATCGCGGTCGCCCTTCAGGCGCTTGAGCGCGGCGGCGGGCGCCTCGCCGCCATCCACGGCGCGCCGGTATTCGCTTGACTCGCGCACGAACGCGTCGAGCTGGCCGCCATGCGTGCGCCAGTAGTAGTCGAACGGCTTCACGCTCGGGCGCATCGCGGTGTAGGTAGCGGTCGAACTGGCGCCCGGCACCCAGGAGTTGGCCCATTCGACGTCGGCCACCGCCTGCAGCGCATTCGCCTGGCGCTCCACCGCGCGCAGCGCGGCCTGCTGCAATGCGGCGTCGAGCGTGGTCTCGACCACCAGGCCGTCGAGCTCGAGGTCGTAGTCGTTCTCGTTGGCCCACTCCAGCAGCCACTTGCGCACGTAGGCGGTGAAGTGGTTGTCGCGCCCGCTGCGGTCGAGCTGGCGTTCGAAGCGCAGCTTCAGCGGCCGCTTGGACAGGGACTTGAAGCGCGCGTCGGTCAGGTGGCCGTGCTTGCGCATCTGCCCCAGCACCACGTTGCGCCGGCCCAGCGAGCGCTCGGGATTGGTGACCGGGTTGTAGTAATAGGTCCCCTTCAGCATGCCGACCAGGGTCGCCGCCTCCAGCACGTCGAGCTTGGCGGCCGGCTTGTCGAAGTAGGTGCGGG
Source organism: Massilia sp. (assembly GCA_003520365.1). Classification (GTDB taxonomy): domain Bacteria; phylum Pseudomonadota; class Gammaproteobacteria; order Burkholderiales; family Burkholderiaceae_D; genus Telluria; species Telluria haematophila. The sequence goes on along the minus strand of DOUW01000513.1, from coordinate 1,060 downwards.
CCGCCATCTCGATGCCGCGCGCGTTGTACAGGAAGGGCACCGTGTTCAGGTAGGCTTCCAGGATCTCGGTCTTGCTGTAGGTGTTCTCGATCTTGATCGCCGTGATCAGTTCCTTGAGCTTGCGGTTGACGCTGCGCGCCCGGCCGATCTCCTCGGGGAACATGTTGCGCGCCAGCTGCTGGGTGATGGTCGAGCCGCCCTGGGCGTCGCCCTTCAGGCTGGCCAGCAAGGCGCCGGCGATGCGCGTGAAATCGACGCCATGGTGGTCGTAGAAGCGGTGGTCCTCGGTCGAGATCAGGGCCGCCACCACGTGCGGCGAGACCTGGGACAGCTTGACGCGCTCCTGCAGGCCCTGCTCGAAGGTGCCGAGTGCGCGCCCGTCGCTCGACATGATGACGCTCGGGCGCGCGGTCGTGACCTGCTTCAGGTCGTCGACGCCGGGCGTCAGGGGAATCAGGACCAGGAGGTAGGCCAGCAGCGCCGTCAGCAGCGCCGCCGCCGCCCAGAGGGCGATCAGGACCGCCTGTTCCCAGCGCGGCCGCCCCTGCAGGATACCGTGGGCGCGTTTTACGCCCGCCTGGGCGCGGCTGCCCGCGCCGCCGAAAAAGTTCTTTGCCCGCTGCCGAATGTCGTTGTCGGTCTTCTCTTCCTGATTCACTGGTGTCCTTGCGCCTTATCGGTTCTCCATGCGCCAAGTATAGCGGACAGCGGCCGCGGGCACGGGGCCGCTTCGTCGTATGGCAGTGTGCGGCAGCCTACGGCGGAGAAGCGGCCCGGTGGACGGCGCTTTCCGCTATGATGGCGCCATGTCTGAACAGAACAATGCGGGCCAGCTCGCTCCCGAAACGCGCGTGCTGCGCCAGTTCCGCATCGTCTTCAATGCGGTGAAAAACCACTTCCGCCAGGTCGAGCGCGATGCCGGCCTGGGCGGCGCCCAGCTCTGGGCCCTGTCCGTGATCGCGCAGTCGCCGGGCATCGGCGTGACCGACCTGGCGCGCGCGCTCGACATCCACCAGTCGACCGCCAGCAACCTGGTGCGCGCCCTGGGCAGCCGCGGCCT
>DOUW01000153.1:2825-2987 GCA_003520365.1 Massilia sp. | reverse complement strand
CACGTGCACCGCGCCGACGCTGTCGTCGGCCAGCAAGCGGTCGAGGATGTGGCCGCCCACCAGCCCGGTGGCGCCGGCGAGGATCACCTTGCGGCCAGGGGCGGCCGGGATGGAGGAGTCGGTCGTGGACATGGGCGCCATTGTAGCAAGGCGCCGGCGGGC
>DOUW01000153.1:0-2644 GCA_003520365.1 Massilia sp. | reverse complement strand
ACGCCGAAATACGCGATGGTTGCGACATTGCTGACATAGCCCAGCAGTACGCAGACGCCGTCGCGCTGCAGCAGGCCGATGGCCAGGAACAGCAAGGCCACGGCCGGGAAGGTATTGCTGAACGGGATCTGGCCGAAGGGCATCATCAGCAGCACGGCGCCCAGGATCAGCGCGGCGTCGTTCAGGCGCCGCACCGGGCCGCCGGCCACCAGCCACGCGATGCGGTTCGGACGGCTCACGCGCTCGAGCCGGTGCAGCAGCGGCAGCGCCTTGCGCAACACCGGGCGCAGCTTCCTGGTCGCGAGCGTCTTGTGCTTCAGGCGCGAAGGGATCCACAGTTCGCGCCCGAGCAGGCGGGCCAGGCCGATCAGGAGGATGGCGGCGCCGAACACCGTGCTGACGCCGGGAATCGATATCGGGATCAGGAACACCAGGGTGAGCAAGGCGGCCAGGATCAGCAGGCCATCGTTGCCGACCCGCTGGATCAGTTCGCTCAGCGTGATCCCGGTACGGGGCAGCGAACGGATCAGCGCGCGGATTCGGTGGGAAAGCTGTTCGCCGTGCATGGCTGTCCTTTGGGTCTTCTATCGTGGATGGGCATTCGGAGCGACATTATAAATTGCCAAGTCGCTAACCCAAGTTCGATTGCGCCCGGTGTGCGCCGCGCGATCCTTAACGGGGACGGTAGATCGCGCACAGCTTGTTGCCGTCCGGATCGCGCACATATGCAAGGTAGAGTGCGCCCATGCTGCCTTCGCGCAGGCCCGGCGGGTTCTCGATCGAGGTGCCGCCATGCGCCAGCGCGGTGTCGTGGAACTGGTGGACCTGCTCGGGCGAATGGCACTTGAAGCCGATGGTCGCGCCGTTGCCGGGCGCCGCCGCTGCGCCGTCGATCGGCTCGGTGATGGCAAAGTTGTTGCCGTCGTGACGGTAGAAATAGCGGACGTGGCCGGACGGCGCCTGGTTGCGCACCGGTTCTCCTGCCCCGAGCGTGCCCAGCACCGCGTCGTAGAAGCGCTTCGAGCGCTCGATATCGTTCGAACCCAGCATGACGTGATTTAGCATCGTTGTTGTCTCCTTGTGTGCCGGCCCAGCGCCGGCCTGGAGAAACAGTATAGATGAACTGGCGGCTGGATTGACGGTTCGCGTTTCAGGCAAGGGCCAGCGCTTCGAGCGCGGGAATCACGTCGCGCAGGCTGGCCGCTTCGACGCTCGGGATGGCGAGCGAAGTGTTCTCGAGGCGCGCCGGATTGAACCAGCAGCTGTCGATGCCGAAGCGGTTGGCGCCGAGGATGTCCGCGTCCAGGCGGTCGCCGACGATGACCGTCTGTTCGCGCCGGAAGGCGCGCGCCATGCCGGCGGCGTAGTCGAAGAAACGGGTGTCCGGCTTGGCGTGGCCGCAGGCTTCCGAGGTCGCGACGAACGAGATGTATTCACCGAGCCCCGAGCTGGCGATGCGCCGCTTCTGGATGTGGTCGACGCCGTTGGTGATGATGCCCAGTTCGCCCATCGCGGCCAGGCTCGCGCACAGCTCGCGCGCGCCGTCGACCAGCACCACGGTCTGCGGCAGCGACTCGAGATACAGGCTGCTCGCGGCCTGCGGATCGAGCGCCAGCGCACCAAAGGCGAAGGTCTGGCGGAAGCGCTCGACCTTCAGGAAATCCTTGGTCACGGTGCCGGCTTCGAAGCTGCGCCAGAGCGCCACGTTGATCGCCTGGTAGTGCCGGAACAAGTCGTCGATGTCGCCTTGCAGGCCGAGCGCGCGCAGGGTGCGTTCGAAAGAGAGGTGTTCGGACGCGCGGAAGTCGAGCAGCGTGTCGTCCAGGTCGAAGAGGAAGAGCGTGTGTTTCAAATGCGGGCTGCGGATGGGTCGGTCTGGAGCGCATCATAGCATGCCCGGCCATGGCGTCCGGGCGTCTCATGCCGCCCGACGGTCGCCATGGCGAGCAGGATTTTTTCCGATCGCGCAGCGATGCGCCCGTTTGCCGCGGCGTCCACTCTCGTCCACAATCGCCGTATCAGACACCACCATGAGGTCCACCATGCTCGTCAATGCCGATTTCTCGCGCCGCGCCGCCGTCGCGCCCGACCAGTACGAATGGGTCGCTTCGCCGGAAAGCGGCGTCGAGCGGGTCATGCTGGACCGGATCGGGTTCGAGAAAGCGCGCGCCACCAGCATCGTGCGCTATGCCCCCGGCTCGCGCTTTCCCCGCCACGCGCATCCGGCCGGCGAAGAAATCCTGGTTTTGTCCGGCGTGTTCTCGGACGAGGACGGCGATTATCCTGAAGGCTGGTACCTGCGCAATCCGCCCGGTTCGGCCCACGCGCCGTCCAGCCTGGGCGGCGCCACCATCTTCGTCAAGCTGCGCCAGATGGCGGCCGACGAACGCAGCCGCGTGCGCATCGACACCCGTGCGCCCGCGTCCTGGCGCCGGCAGGGCGAGCGGGCAGTCTGCCCGCTGTTTGCCTCGGACGCCGAACAGGTCTCGCTGCAGCGCGTCGATGCGGGCGCAGCGCTTCTTGCCGCACCGGTGGCTGGCGCCGAGCTGCTGGTGCTGGCCGGCGAGATCGTCACGGGCGTGGAGCGGTACGCGGCCGGCGCCTGGATCCGCCTGCCGGCCGGCGCCTATCCGGACTACCGCGC
>DOUW01000392.1:1478-3828 GCA_003520365.1 Massilia sp. | reverse complement strand
CATACTCGCCGCGCGCGGCGCGCAGCGACAGGTTGCGCAGCTCGCCCAGGCTGGTGGTGGGGCCGTCCGGCGTCACCACGCGGATGCGCGCGTCGCCCAGCGTCCGGCAATACGCCTCGACCGGCGTGCCCGGCGCGTCGCACACCAGCACCAGTTCGCGTTCGGACCAGCTCTGGCGGCGGAAGCAGTCGACGGCGAAACGCGCGGGAAACAGGCGCCCGCGCGTGACCATCAGGCAGGACACCAGCGGGCGGCGCGCCGGAAAGGCCAGCAGTTGCAGGTTGCCTTGCTGTACCAGCACGCCGTCCTCGCCCAGCTTGAAGTCGACGCCGCGTCCCGCGCGCGGCAGGAAATCGAGGAGGCCGGCGTCGTTCATGGCAGGTAGGGACGCGCCAGCATGGCGTAGGTGGTGGCGCCGGCGCGCACATACTCCTCGGTGAGGAGGCCAGCGTGGAAGGCGGTGAAGTCGGTGCGTCCGGCGTCCCACCACAGGTGGCTGCACAGGTGCAGGCTGAACACGTCGCGGGTATCTGGATCGAGCCGCTCGAACAGGTTGCGCATGCCGGCCGGGGTCCAGGGATGGCGATAGAAGTACTGGCGCGGCACCACGTGTACCAGTTCCGGATGCGCTTCCCACAGACGGCTGGCGAGCTGGCACGAGTGGCTGGTCCACCTGCCGTCGAAGGCGTCGCGCGAGCCGTCGAGCCAGCGTTCGACGAAGGCGGAACCGGGCGTTGCCATGATCAGCGCGTTGCACAGGGACGGACGCAGGATGCCGCGCTCGTCGGGCAGGGCGCCCTCGTCGCCGAGCACGCAATCGTACCCGTACAGGTGGTCCGGCAGCGGCGCCACGAACAGGGTGTCGATGTCCGCGTAGACGCCGCCGTGCTCGTGCAGCACCCGCAGGCGGATGAAGTCGGCCTCGTGGGCGTAGCTCCAGCCTTCGGCCGCGATGCGCCGTCCTTCCTCGGAGTCGCCGTAGGCCGCGGCAGGCAGCGCTTCGCGTACGACCGGACGCAGGCTCAGGTGCGGCTTGATGCGCTCCCACAGCGGACCGTAGGGCTCGTTGGCGTAGTGGAACCAGATCGCGTCCGGTCGGTTCAGGCGGCGGCAGGATTCCAGGCAGAGGTAATGGGCCAGGTGGAAGGGCTCGGTCTGCTCCTTAAGCCCGAAGATGAAATGGAACACGCGCGGGACCATGGTCATGCTCCGATGGCTTGCCGGAACTGGCGCATGACGGCGCCCTCGGCATAGCGGTTGGCGATGGTTTCGCTGAGGCGGCGCGCATGCTGGTCCGGTTCGTCCCGGTGCATGAAGCGGTAGCGCATCTTGCTGCGCGCGTCGGCAATGTCGGCAATCGCCCACTGCTGGTCCGGTCCGTAGGAGGTGCCCGGCCAGTCGATCGGCGCGAGCGTGCCGCCGATCAGGCCCGGGTGGTCGTGACCGAGGAAGTCGAGCTGGCCGCTCCAGCCGGTCATCAGGACCGGGCGCCCGAGTGCGGCGGCGTCGAATGCCCCCATGCCCCAGCCTTCGGCGCGGGTGAGCGAGACATAGGTGTCGCCTACCTGGTGCAGGCGGTCGATCCAGGCGCCGCTGACGCCGTCGCCGGCCAACACCCCGACCGTGGGCAGGTGCGAACGGCCATGCGCGCCGCGAAACGCCGCCATGGTCTCCTGCACCAGTTGCAGCGAGGTCTTGCCCGCTTCGTGCGGCAGCGGGAAGTGCACCGGCTTGCTCGAGGTCTTGATGCACAGTGCGACCGCTTCGTCGTGCCTGAATTCCAGCAGGAAGGCCTCGATGAGGCGCGGCAGGTCCTTGCGCAGCATCCAGGCGCCGATCGTGTAGAAGACGAAGGCGTCGGCGCCGATGCCGAGCTGGCGCCGCACCTCGGCGCGTTCCTGCAGCGTGACGTCGTCGTGCGCATGGCGGCGGATGTGCGGAACCACGTGCAGCGGCACGGTGACGCCGCCGGCGCGGAACACCTCGGCATTGAAGCGCGACGGCACCAGCACGGCGTCGTAGCGGTTCAGGATGGCCGGCCAGTGCGCCGGTATGCGGTCCGACTCCCAGGTGCAGTAGGCGAAGTTGGCCTTGCCCGGTTCCAGGCAGGCCGGCAGGTATTCGGGCACCAGGTGCGCGACCACGATGCGATAGTCGCGCGCGGCGCTGGTGTGCGCCAGGATCGCGGGCAGGTCGCGCAGGCTGGGGTCGTCGGCCGCCGCGCGCACCGCTTCGAGCAGCTGCGGCGCCATCCCGGGCGCCCAGCGCTGCAAGCCTTGCGCGCCCCAGAACACCGGTTGCCACTGGACGTCGAAGCCGAGATTCAGGAGGCCGCGCAGGTAGGCCAGGC
>DOUW01000392.1:0-1443 GCA_003520365.1 Massilia sp. | reverse complement strand
AGGCCAGGCCGGACAGGCCGTAGCCCGTGGTGTCGCCGTGAGAGATGTATTTGATCATGTTGCGGTGGNTGCGGTGCCTGCCATGTCGTGCGGAAGGCGCTGGACCAGCAGTTCGGCGATGCGCAGGCATGCGCCGTCGCCCGCAAGTATACCGACAAGGACATCCTTGCGGCTCACGGCAAGCTCGAGCGGGAGCGCCAGGGTCACCGGGCCGCCGTCGATGCGGCCGTGCGCTTCGGCGACCGTTTCGCCGCTGCCGTGCAGCGTTCCGCGCAGGGCCAGCGGGCCGATCGATCCCGCGGCCAGCACCAGCACCAGGCGGTACCTGCCTGCGGAAAATGGGATCGGCAGATGGCACAGGACCTTGCCCGACCCGCCGCGCAGCACCAGCTGCCCGTTCTCGAGCGCGCCGTCGCCGACGCCATGCCGGGCCAGGTAGCCGGCGCCCACGCGCGCCGGATAGTCGGACGCATACACGAGGCGGGCGTAATAGAAGTCGTTGTAGTTGTTGACGCCTTCGCGCAGGCCCAGCTGGTCCAGTCCCGCGGCCGACTTGGTACGGTAGCCGATCATGCGTCCGTCGGTCGCATCGACGAAGGCCAGCGCCTCGGTACTGTCGCGCTGGGCCACGTTGACGACCTCGCCCAGGTGGATCTGCTCGGGCTCGCAGTGCATGGCGATCGCCTTGCCGAACAGGACCGGGCCGGTCGGGCACAGCGAAGACACGCCGCGATGGCGGCTACGGCAGTTGGCGACGATCATGCGGATCGCCGCTTCGAATGCGGGCAGGCGCGCCGGCGCGGCGATGATCGTGTTGCTGACGATCCAGGGAGCGTGCACGGCGCGGTCGCGAAAGACGACCAGCTTGCCCGAGTCGACCGGCAGGGCCGCGTGGAAAAATACCGACAGGTCGGCATACGCGCCGCCGAATTCGTGCAGCAGGCACAGGCGCGCCAGGTCGGCGCGGTAGGCATAGGGCAGCAGCTCCTCGAACGCCCATGCGACGTCCGCTTCCATGTGGCGGCGCAGGAAATCGCGAATGGTGTCGCGGTCATAGAGACGGTGCGGCAGGCCGGGATGGTGTTCGCGGAAGGAGGCGACATTGCGCGCTGCCGTCGGCGGCAGGTTGGCGGGATCGATTGCCTGCCGGTCCGCGATCAGGATGCTGAACAGATTCATGGGTCGCGCAAGCGCAGGCTTGCCGCATAAAAAGAACGACGGCCCGGGCGAGCCGGGCCGTAAGATCGGAAACGCCGTTCCGATCCGTTCGTCGAGGCGCGTTGTACTGCCACCTCTATCGTTCAGTCTTCATCAAGTCGTGCCGACCTGATCATGACGAAACAAACGCAGGCATCAAGCCATGTTCTGGTTCACGAATTCCCAGTTGACCAGGTTCCAGAACGCTTCCACGAACTTGGCGCGGGCGTTGCGGTAGTCGATGTA
>DOUW01000341.1:339-3215 GCA_003520365.1 Massilia sp. | reverse complement strand
ACGCGGCCACGGTCGAGCGCCTGCGCGCGCTGGTCAAGGCCGCCGGCCTGCCGACCGTGGCGCCGGACCTCGGCGTCGAGCGCTGGATCGAACTGATGGAAGTCGACAAGAAGAACGAGGGCGGGGCGATCAAGTTCATCCTCCTGGAACCCCTGGGCAGCCCGAGCATCGCCAGCGTGCCCGAGGAGGCGTTGCGGGCTACACTCGCGGCCTGCGTGGTCGACGGGAGGGCATGATGGATTTCGACGCCCACCTCGCACCCTATGCGGCGCATTCGTCGACATCGCGCGGGCGTCGCTTTCCTGAACCGGCGCCGGGCTCGCGCAGCGAATTCCAGCGCGACCGCGACCGCATCATCCACTCCACGGCCTTTCGCCGGCTGGAATATAAAACCCAGGTCTTCCTGAACCACGAGGGCGACCTGTTCCGCACCCGCCTGACCCACTCGATCGAGGTGGCGCAAATCGGGCGCACCCTGGCGCGCAGCCTGCGCCTGAACGAGGACCTGGTCGAAGCCACGGCGCTGGCCCACGACCTCGGCCACACGCCTTTCGGCCATGTCGGCCAGGACGTGCTTAACGAATGCATGAAGGACTACGGCGGCTTCGAGCACAACCTGCAGAGCCTGCGCGTGGTCGACCAGCTGGAAGAGCACTACGGCGCCTTCGACGGCCTGAACCTCACGTTCGAGACGCGCGAGGGCATCCTCAAGCACTGCTCGCTGAACAACGCGCGCCAGCTGGGCGAGCTCGGCCAGCGCTTCATCGACAAGACCCAGCCGAGCCTGGAAGCGCAACTGACCAACCTGGCCGACGAGATCGCCTACAACAACCACGACATCGACGATGGCCTGCGTTCCGGCCTGCTGACGATGGCGCAGATGGAAGAAGTGGAACTGTTCGCGCGCCTGCGGCACCAGGTCGAGGCCCAGTACCCGGGCCTGCCGGGACGGCGCGCGTTGTACGAGACGATCCGCCTGATGATCACGGCGATGACGGCGGACCTGGTCGAGACCTCGGCCGAACGCCTGCGCGAGGCCGCGCCGCAGAGCATCGACGACGTGCGCCAGGGGCCGCCGCTAATCCGCTTCTCGGACAAGATGCGTCTTGAAACCACCGCGCTGAAACGCTTCCTGTACGCGAATTTGTACCGCCACTTCCAGGTCAACCGCATGCGCGTAAAAGCCAGCCGCATCGTGCGCGAGCTGTTCGACGCCTTCATGCTCGATCCGGTACTGCTGCCGCCGGACTACCAGGCGGCCGATGGCGACACCCTGAAGCAGGCGCGCAAGATTGCCGATTACATTGCGGGGATGACGGACCGGTATGCGATCCGCGAGCATCGCAGGATCTTCTCGCTCGACCACCTTTGATGTAGGGTGGGCGGCTTTGCCGCCACGCGGCGATACGCGACATCGGCATACCCGTAGGGTGGACACCTGTGTCCACGCTGTCTCGCCGGTTGAATCACGGCGCCGTTCATCGGTGACGTTGGTGGTTGGGACGCGCACTATACCGCGTGGACACAGGTGTCCACCCTACGAAACCCCGGTAGGGTGGGTTCTCGANNTTCAAGAACCCACCCTACGAGAACAAGCTCGGCCGCGCGAGTTCTCCGAGCAGCTTCTTGACCGGCGCCGGCAAGGCCGCCTCGTCGATCGCCGCCAGCTTCCACCACACGAATCCCGCCGGCGTTGCCGGCCGCTCAGCCAAGGTCAGCTTGTGCGGGAAGATGTGCAATTTGTAGTGCGTGAACACATGCACCAGCGGCAGCAGGGCCTGCGCTTCCTCGACCTCGCCAAAGCGCGCGAACGCCCCCGCCAGGCTGGCTGGCGGCATTAGCGCGGGAGACGTATCGCCCAGCGCCACATGCCCCTCGACCTCGGGCAGCGACAGCAGGCCGCCCCAGATCCCGCTGCCGGGCCGCTGCTCGAGCAGCACTTCGCCGTCGTGCACGACGACCAGCAAATCGGCGCGCTTCTCGGGCGTGGCCTTCTTCGGTTTGCGCACCGGCAGTTCGGCCGTGCGACCAGTTGCGAACGCGACGCAGCGCGCCTGCAGCGGGCAGCGTCCGCACTCGGGCTTCGAACGCGTGCACAGCGTGGCGCCAAGGTCCATCAGCCCCTGCGTGTAAGACTCGATGCCCTCGACCGGCAGCAGGGCGTCGGCGCGCCGCCACAATGCCTCTTCCACGCGCTTCTCGCCCGGGTACTGGTCGACGCCGAACACGCGCGCGAACACGCGTTTGACGTTGCCGTCGAGGATGGCGGCGCGGGTGCCGTTCGAGAAGGCGGTGATCGCGGCCGCAGTGGAACGGCCGATGCCGGGCAGGTCGGCGAGCAGGGCCGGGTCGCTCGGGAACACGCCGCCGTATTCGTTCACGACGCGCTGGGCGCAGGCGTGCAGGTTGCGGGCGCGGGTGTAGTAGCCCAGGCCGCTCCAGTGCGCCATCACGTCCTCGATCGGCGCCGCGGCCAGCGCCTGCACGGTCGGGAAGCGCTCGAGGAAGCGCGCGTAGTAGCCCAGCACCGCCGCCACCTGCGTCTGCTGCAGCATGATCTCGGACAGCCAGACGCGGTAGGCGTCGCGCGTGTTCTGCCAGGGAAGCGTATGGCGGCCATGCGCGCGCTGCCAGGCGATCACGGCATCGGAAAAGGTGGGGTCGATCAGGTCGTCGAATTCGGTCAAGCGTTTCATGTAGTGTCTATGCGGCTTCCAGCAGGGCGGGTTCGTCGAGCGCCGCGCCGACGGCCGCGCCCAGGTCCAGCACCGCGCGGCGCTGGCGCTGCAGTTCGTCCTGGCGCGCCTCGAAGGCGGCGATCTTCTGCTCCAGGCTGTCGGTCGCGTCGTGGATGCGCTGGATCGAGGCCAGGCGGT
>DOUW01000341.1:0-237 GCA_003520365.1 Massilia sp. | reverse complement strand
GCGGAAGGTGCGCCGCACGCGCGAGGCGATCGAATCGAAGAAGCGTTCCATCAGCGTCGCCCGGCTGGTCATGAGGAGGGTGGCGGTGCCGAACTGTTTCGCGTAGAGGGCTTCGATGGCGTCGATCTCGGCGCGGTAGCGCGCCAGGCTCAGGCCGGGCGGCGCCGACAGGGTCAGGCCGTGCTCGGCCGCGAAGCCGCGCACCATGGCCTCGGTCGTGGCGCCGATCTCGCCGAC
>DOUW01000112.1 GCA_003520365.1 Massilia sp. | reverse complement strand
TCGCCAGGCTGGCGCGCAAGTCGGCGTCCAGCTCGGCGACAACATCACGGCGCAGCAGGCGCGCGCCAGCCTGGCGACCCTGGTCGCGAACCGTCCCGGCGTCACCACCCTCGAGGCGGGCCCGGNNGGCGGTCCAGGCCGGCAAGGTGGGCGCCGTCTGGCACAGCTTCTACAACCACCCCTTCAATGTCGTCGCGGTCCAGGCCCTGGGCAAGATCGCCCATCCCGCGCTGTTCCAGAGCCTCGACCCGGACGCCACCATGCGCGACCTGTACCGCCGCTTCCTGCACGTGGAGCTGAACGGCACCTACTGGGTCAACGGCATCCAGGCCCGATAAGCGGCAGTAGCAACCAATAACCAGCAACCACCAGCACCAGCACCACGCATCAAGCTGACGTAGAGAGAAACAATGAACAACAAGAATACCCAGGCGCTCAAGCTGAGCGCACTCGCCGCCGCCCTGTATGGCGCCTTCCTGCTGCCGGCCGCCGCCGACGCCAGCATGACCAGCACCAGCGGCGAGCACGGCAAGATGGCCACCGTCGTCGTCACCGCCGCCGGTTTCGAACAAAAGATCGCCGACGCGCCGGCCAGCATCAGCGTGATCACCCGCGCCGAACTGGAAAAACGTCCATTCCGCGACCTGACCGATGCCCTGCGCGACCTCGAGGGCGTGAGCATCACCGGCACCACCAACGAAAAAGACATCCTGATGCGCGGCCTGCCGGGCTCGTACACCCTGATCCTGGTCGACGGCAAGCGCCAGAGCACGCGCGACGCCCGCACCAACGGCAATGCCGGCTTCGAGCAAAGCTTCATCCCGCCGCTGGAAGCGATCGAGCGCATCGAAGTGGTGCGCGGCCCGATGTCCTCGCTCTACGGCTCCGACGCGATGGGCGGCGTGGTCAACATCATCACGCGCAAGGTCTCGCGCGAGTGGAACGGCTCGCTCGGCTTCGACACCACGCTGCAGGAACACAGCGACTCGGGCGATTCCTACCAGGCCCAGTTCTACGTCGACGGCCCGCTCAAGAGCGACATGGTCGGCCTGCAAATCTGGGGCAAGCAGGTCAAGCGCGACGAAGATGCGCTGCTGGCCGGCTTCACCGGCGCCAAGGACCGCGACCTGAGCGCGCGCCTGGCCTTCACCCCGAACGCGAACCACACCGTGCTGCTCAAGGCCGGCGTCACCGACGTGCGCCGCAACGCTTCCGGCGGTAACACCCTGGCCGCGGGCGCATCGAACACCTACAACAAGCACAAGCGCAACCATTACAACCTGTCGCACGACGCCAACTGGGGTTTCGGCCGCTCGGAAATCTCGCTGCAGCGCGAATCGGCCCAGCGCTGGGCCTATACCCAGGACAAGGCCGGCACCTATGTCGCCAATGCGCGCGCGCCGAAGATCGAGAACACCGTGTTCGACGCCAAGCTGACCATGCCGCTGGGCGCGCACTCGCTGGTCGTCGGCGCCCAGTGGAACGACGCCGAGCTGACCGACCAGAACCCGGGCCGCCGCAACGGTGTCGATGAGCAGTTCAGCGTGACCCAGAAGGCCGTGTTCGCCGAAGACGAGTGGAAGCTCAGCGACAGCGTTTCGCTGACCGGCGGCCTGCGCCTGGACGACCACGAGATCTATGGCCAGCAATGGACCCCGCGCGGCTACGTTGTCTGGCATGCGACCGACCTGGTGACCTTGAAGGGCGGCGTCTCGAAGGGCTTCCGCGCACCGGACATCCGCAGCGTCGCGCCGGGCTATGCCTACACCACCGGCGGCGGCGGCTGCACCTATGGCCCGAACGGCACCTGCGGCGTGATCATTGGCGACCCCGACCTGAAGGCGGAAACCAGCACCAACTACGAACTCAGCGCCCACTTCGACAACAAGGCCGGCTGGACCGGCGGCGCCACCGTGTTCTACACCGACTTCCAGGACAAGGTCTCGAACGCGCTGGTGTACGCGTCCCCGGGCGTGCCGGCGCGCTGGGTTGAGGACCCGAACTACCGCCTCTGGTACAGCTACAACATCGACAACGCGACCATCCGCGGCCTGGAACTGACGGCGCGCTACAAGCCGTCGCGCGCGCTGAACGTCAGCGCCAACTACACCTATACCGATTCGGAGCAGAAGGGCGGCGACTACGCCGGCCAGGCGCTGACCCGCACCCCGAAGCACGCCGGCACCGTGCGCGCCGACTGGACCGTCAAGCGCGGCCTGACGCTGTGGTCGTCGGCCACTTACCACGGCAAGGAAATCAACGCCGCCGCCCGCAGCGGCAGCAACGGCACCCTGCTGGCCAGCGGCGTGCGCGAGTACGACGACTACACCCTGGTCGACGCCGGCGTTTCCTACCGCGTCAACCGCAGCGTCACCGTCAATGCCGCCCTGTACAACATCGGCGACAAGCGTCTGGACGACCTCAGCTACAACACCGTGGGCGACGGCCGCCGCGTCTGGCTGGGGCTGAACAGCAGCTTTTAGTGCGGCCCTGTCGGATACGTTTCGATGTGCGAACGTTCGACCGCGTGGACACAGGTGTCCACCCTACGAAACCGGCGGTTTTTCGTAGGGTAGGCCGGACCGCGCAAGGCTCTCGAGTCAACGCGGATTCACCGGTCGATCAGCGAAAGTGCAACGCGGAGCGCGATGTACGCGGACCTGCCGGGATGCGTGTCGATACACTACCGTTCGACCGCGTGGGTTCGAGAACCCACCCTAATGTGATGGACTCCA
>DOUW01000006.1 GCA_003520365.1 Massilia sp. | reverse complement strand
CGCCGCATGCCAGCCCGGCCTTCGACCATTTCATGGTCAAGCCGGCCGACCCGGCCCGGCTGTTTGCGCTGCTGGCAGGCGGCGCCAGCGCGAACCGGGCCGGCGCCTAAGGCTTAAGCGGCGTCGCCTTCCGGCAGCTCGAACACGCCGATCGATTCGACGTGCGAGGTATGCGGGAACATGTTGACCACGCCCGCCTTCTGCATCACATAGCCGGCGCGGTGCACCAGGATCCCGGCGTCGCGCGCCAGCGTCGAGGGGCTGCACGAGACGTACACGATCCGCTTCGGCAGGAAGGCGGTCTGGCCGCTTTCGCGCAGCTCGGCCAGGGCCAGCGCCAGCGCGATCGCACCGTCGCGCGGCGGATCGACCAGCATGCGGTCGAAGCGGCCCAGCGCCACCAGGTCGGCGGCCGTGACTTCGAACAGGTTGCGCGTGTAGAAGGTGGTCTTCTCCGCCAGGCCGTTGGCTTTCGCGTTTTCCAGCGCGCGCGTGGTCAGCGTGGTGCTGCCCTCGATGCCCACGACCTCGCGCGCCTGGGTCGCCAGCGGCAGCGTGAAATTGCCCAGGCCGCAGAACAGGTCGGCGACGCGCTCGTCCTTCTGCACTTCCAGCAGGCGCAGGGCCTTGTGCACCAGCACCCGGTTGATCTGGTGGTTCACCTGGGTGAAATCGGTCGGCTTGAAGGGCATGCGCACGCCGAACTCGGGCAGCGTGTAGTACAGCTCCTGGTCGAGCGGGTAGAACGGGTAGACGGTGTCCGGGCCCTTCGGCTGCAGCCACCACTGGATGCCCCATTCGTCGGCGAAGGCCTTGACCAGTTCCTCGTCCTTGGCGCTTAGCGGCGCCATGATGCGCAGCACCAGCGCCGTGGTTTCCTCGCCGACCGCCACTTCGATCTGCGGCATCTGGTTGTAGATCGACAGCGAGCCGACCAGTTCGCGCAGCGGCATCAGCATGCCGCCCAGGTGGGGCGGCAGGATGTGGCAGTAACGGATGTCGGCCACGTAGGAGGAGGCGCGCTCGTGGAAGCCGACCAGCACCGTGCCCTTCTTCTCGACGTGGCGCACCGACAGGCGTGCGCGGAAGCGGTAGCCCCAGGTCGGGCCCTGCAGCGGGCGCATGATGTTGCCGGCCTTGACCTTCGAGAGGTGCCAGAGGTTATCTTCCAGGGTGCGCTGCTTGATCGCCACCTGCGCGGTCGGCTCCAGGTGCTGCATCGAGCAGCCACCGCAATAGCCGAAATGCTCGCAGCGGGCTTCGACGCGCATCGAGGAGGCGCGCTGCAGGGTCACCATGCGGCCCGACTCCCAGTTCTTCTTCTTGCGCTTGACCTCGTAGCTGACGCGCTCGCCCGGCAGTGCGTCCTCGACGAAGATCACCTTGCCCGGGGTGCCGTCCTCGTTCTCGAGGTGGCCGACGCCGCGCGCATCCGCGTCCAGCGACTTAATTTCGATAAAAGTTTCTTGCATTGATAGAGATGAGGTAACGCGAATCGGAGAGAGAACGTAGGGTGGGCACTCCGTGCCCACGCGGAACGGTGATCATTGTTGGCGCATCAAACGGCGCACCACCAACTTCAACTGCGGCCTGCGGCCACAAAATTGGACAACCGCCAGATCAGACGCAAAACCGCCGCATCATAACAAGGAATCGCGCACGACGCCACGGGCCGCCATCGCCCGCTTGAGCTTGACGAGCGCCTCCTGCTGGATCTGGCGCACGCGCTCGCGCGTCACGCCCATCTCCTCGGCCAGGGTTTCGAGCGTGGCCGGGTCGTCGTTGTCCAGGCCGAAGCGGCGCATCACGACCACGCGCTGCTTCTCGGGCAGGCGGGTCAGCCAGTCGCGCACCAGCAGGGTCATCTCGTGCTGCTCGGCGCGCGCGTCGGGACTGTCGTCCGCTTCGCCGGGCAGCATGTCCATCAGGCTCGAGCCGGGATCGTTGTCGAGCGGGGCGTCGAGCGAGGCGGCGTGCTCGGACAGCGCCAGGATGTCCTGCACTTCCTCGACCGGACGGCCGACCAGGCTGGCGATATCCTCGACGCTGGCATCCTTGCCGTCGTGGTGCTGGGCCTCGAGGTGGTACTTGGCGCGCAGCACGGCATTCAGTTCGCGCACCATGTGCACCGGCAGGCGCACGGTGCGCGCCTGGTTCATGATGGCGCGCTCGATGCTCTGGCGGATCCACCAGGTGGCGTAGGTCGAGAAGCGGAAACCGCGCTCGGGCTCGAACTTGTCGATGGCGCGCATCAGGCCGATGTTGCCCTCCTCGATCAGGTCGAGCAGCACCACGCCGCGGTTGATGTAGTGCTTGGCGATCGAGACCACGAGGCGCAGGTTATGCTCGATCATCTTCTGGCGCGCGTCGAAGTCGCCGGCCTTGGCCAGGGTTGCGTAATGCGTCTCCTGCTGGGCCGAGAGCAAGGGCCGGGTGCCGATCTGGTTCAGGTAGTGCTGGGTGGTGTCGGTGGACAGCTCGGCGGCCAGCACGGTCTTGAGTTCGTCGACGCTGTCGACGCCGGCGCCGGGAAGCACGTCCGCGCTATCGGCCGCCTCGTCGCCGGACCCGCCCTCGCCGGGCGCAGCGCCGCCGGACGCGCCGTCGCTCTCCAGCTCGTCAGGCAGATCGTCCGAAGCGTCGTGGTCCTGGGAGTGCGGCGGCAGCGTCATTGGCCCTCTCTAGCGGCTGGGCAGGAACCTCGCCGGATCGACTGGCTTTCCCCGCTGGCGGATCTCCAAAGGGAGCCTTCCCCT